>NZ_JBEZJZ010000087.1:0-35602 GCF_040651455.1 Streptomyces sp. NPDC048483 | reverse complement strand
GTCAACGTCCTGTGGGCCCTGTTGCGCGACGGACGGTGCTACGAACCCATACCTCCTGTCACGAACGCCGCTTGACAAAAAGATTAGGAATCGTAGTCGCTGTTGTCGCAGTCGCCGCAGTCCCACATGAACTCGCGCCAAAGGAGTTCCACGGGGTCGGTGTCCGCATCGGCGTAGCGGTCGCGGGCGAACGGTCCACCCGTGGCGCCGGGAAACGCCCGGTCGAGGACGGCCTGCAGGTGGGTCATGTCCGGGAAGTCAGGGAACTCGTCATGGTCGGTGGGCGCGCTGCTGCAGAGTGGGCCTTGGAGTGTGTCGGGGCCACCGAGGGCCAGGTCAGGGGTGAGCCACTGACCGCGGCCGCGGTCGGCACGGGCGATCACCGTTACCCATGTGCCGTGCGAGTGCAGGCCCCCACCCAGTGCGGGCCGTCGAAGTCCTTGTCGAAAACGCGGAAGATGGCCGGCTCCGGGCAGCGGCCGACGCGGTGCAGCACAAGCGCGTAGCGGCAGCGTGGGCACCAGGCGTGCGTCTTCGGGTTGTCCGGCTCGGGGGCGAGCAGCTGCTCGTCGGTACGCAGCAACCCCGTGACTTCCCGCCGACGGTCTTCTGGACGGCGCGGGCGCGGGCGCGTTGGGCGGCTGTGGACTGGTGCTTGGGCATCCGGTGCTCCGATGGGCGGGCCCACGCTCCGCCGGATCGAGGCACGACGGGATCGCACGGGCCTCGTAAGACCTTGGCCATGGCCGACCATGGCGGCGTGGGCGCAGCTTCTTGGTGCGGGGGCGGTCCAGGGCGGCGTCGTCGCCGAGCGCGAGCGCGGCACCACCTGGGAGCAGCTCGCCCGCGCCGCCGGCACCACCCGGCAGTCCGCCCACGAGCGCTGGTCCCCCAACGTGCAGACCTGGGCCCGCCTGGGCCGTGCCGCCCGAACAACCGGGCCGACCGCGGACATGGTCGCCTTCCTGGACGAGGCGTACGCACAGCTCGACCCCGACCGCGCCGCCGCGGTCTCCGCCGGCCTGGACGCCAACCGCCACCCCGGCTCCGCCGCGTCCGAGGATCCCGTACGCGCGACCGCCCGCGGCCGCGACGGAGGCCGCGCCGATGCTGCCGGTCCCCAGGCCCTCAACGGCGTTCCTACCCGCCCCGCAGCACCCCGATGATGGCCTGAGTATCCGTCAGATTCCCTTGTCACCAGTTCAACTAGGGTTACGGGACAAGAGGAGGAGAGTCATGAACCTGTCGTTCGAACCGCCGCCACTGTACGACCTGGGACCGGATCCGGACCTCGGCATGTGGCTAGCGGAGTTGGCCGGGGAGAACGACCGGATCGTCCACCTCGGGCCGGACGACGGCCGTAACCACGGGCAGCTGTGCTGGGATGTCCTGACGCCCACCGGGTTGCTCCCAAACCCCTGCAAGCGGCGCTGCAAACACCATCACAGCGGCCCACGAAACCCGCAGCAGATGGAGTCCGCCCTGCGCCTGCGGATCCCTCCGCACGAGGTATCACCCTGGACAGCCGCCACGCTCATTCGCAACCTCGTCTACACGAGCGGTGGGGACGGCCCGATGCGCCCCGTGGCCGACGCCATCGGCGAGGGGCTGGCGACGTTGCTCGGGCCGGACGCCGACTGGCGTGCCAACGGCTACGCCGCGTACCGAGAAGGCTGTCACGGCAATCGCAACTGGTCGCCGGTCACCGCAGCCACTTTCGACGCGGCCGTGGTCGGCATCGGCAACGGCCATGCCGTGGTCATCGTCGCCGACGGCGAGGACTGACCGCTCACGCGCAGCCAGCTCATCGCCGGCATGTCGCCTTGGTACAGGCCCATCCCCACACGAGGGACGAGATCCTGCCGGGAATCGAGCGGGAACAGACAGCAGCCCCCCAAGCGCTCCGGCTGGCGCCCACCGGCCGCTCACTCATCCGCTGAGCGGACAGCCCGGGAGAGACAGCCATGTCCGACCAGGCTCAATCCGCTCCGCGGAGCGCAACCACGTCCAATGCCAGGGAGTTAGGGATCGTGGCCGCCGTCGCGATGGTCGCCCATGAAGCGCTGATCACCGCCTGGCCGAGGCTGCACGGCCGCCGCGGCCGCTCCGCCCCCGCGCAGGTGTGCCGCCGCGGCCGACTCCTCCGCCACCGCCTCCTCTGGCAGACGCGTGGGCAGCGGGGTGTCTGCGAGGTCTGGAGGCGCCGAGGGTCTGCTTTCTATCGGGTCTTCCGCACGTGGGTGGTGTCGTCGCCGAGGAGGGAGCCGTCGGCGCTCGTCGGCGCGATTTCCGGCACAGGGGTGCCGTGCTGGTCGACAAGGGTGGAGTGGGTCTCGCCGGGAGCGAAGGCGTGACGTTCTCCCCACTGTCGCAGGGTGACGACGACGGGGAAGAGGTCGCGGCCGGCCTCTGTGAGCACGTACTCCTGGCGGCGGCCCGATGGTGCGGTGCGCTGGGCGAGGAGCCCGTGAGCGGTGAGCTTGCGGAGGCGATCGGTGAGGATGTTGCGGGCGATGCCGGTGCGTCGCTGGAACTCGGTGAACGATCGTGCCCCGTCCATCGCGTCGCGGATGACAAGAAGGCTCCACCTGTCGCCGACGAGGTCGAGCGTGCGGGCGACGGGGCAGTCGGGGTCGGTCCAGTCGGCGTTCGGGGCGCGCATGGTGGTGCGTGACATGACACCTCCAATGAGTTGCGGATGAAAACCATCATGCCGTACCGTCAAAACGGTTGCAATTTGCTACCGATTGGGGAGTGCGATGAACGTGTGGCGGCGGTTGCTGCTCGCGGTGGTTTGTGGTGTCGCTGTGGCGAGTATCTATGCCGCGCAGCCGGTTCTGGAGGTGATGGGACGCGACCTTGGCGTGCCGGCAGAACTCACTGGGTGGATCGTCGCGACCGGCCAATTCGGCTATCTGGCAGGGCTGCTGCTGCTGGTGCCGCTGGGCGATGTGGTCGTCGACAGACGCCGGCTCATCGCCGTGCACCTGGCGATCACCGCAGTGGGCATGATCCTGACGGCCTCGGCGTCAGCCGCATGGATGGCGTTCGTGGGGCTCACCGCGGCTGGGGTGTTCGCGGTCGTGGTGCAGACCACGGTGGCCTACGCCGCGTCAGTCTCGCCACCTGCCGAACGCGGGCGGAACATCGGTGTCGTGACTTCGGGCGTTGTGGTCGGCATCCTGGGCGCGCGGGTCGTCACCGGCACGCTCGCCGAGGTGTGGGGCTGGCGGAGCATCTATGCCGTGCTCGCGGTGCTGTCACTCGGGCTCGCGGCCCTCGTCCTCGCCGTACTGCCGTCAGAGGAGCGCCCCAGCCGACCTGCGGCGTACAGGCAGGCCGTCGCCTCGATCGGCGGACTGTTCGGGCAGCGTACCTTCCTGACGCGCGGGCTCATCGCGTTCTTCTTGTTCGCATCGTTCGGAACCCTGTGGAGCGGACTGTCCCTGCCACTGGCGGGCACGCCGTGGCATCTGAGCGAGAGCCAGATCGGACTGTTCGGTATCGTCGGGCTCGCCGGCGCACTCGGCGCGGCACGCGCGGGACGGTGGGCGGATGCAGGACGGGCGGCCCCGGTCAGCGGTCTCGCGCTCATTCTGCTCATCCTCTCGTGGGCAGCGATCGCGCAGCTGCCGTGGTCACTGTGGCTCCTCATCGTCGGAATCGTGGTTCTCGACTTCGCGGTCCAGGCCGTGCATGTGAGCAACCAGCACGTGCTCACCGCCGCGTATCCGGATCGCCTCAGCAGCGTCATCGGCAGCTACATGGTCTTCTACTCACTCGGCTCTGCCCTCGGCGCAGCCGCAACCACCGCCCTCTTCACCACCCACAGCTGGGCGGGCTCCAGTCTCCTCGGGGCCGGATTCGCGACCTGTGCGCTGGCCGTCTGGGCGACCGACAGGCGACTGCCCCCCGACAGCGTGAACCTCAGATCCGAGAAAGCAGGCACCCGCCAGGCGCGGGAGGAAACACAAAGGACTGAGCAAGCCGGACGAGTGGCGAATTGAACAGCCTCTCACGCACGACTGCACCGCCTCGGTGCGTCGCGGCGGTGCACCGTGCTTCCCCACCAGCGGCACGATTCGGTGCGGTGCACTGCCCCGCCCGATCGACCGGCTCCAGGACGCCGTGCCTGCCATGGAGACGGCTCGCCACCGCCTCCCGCCCAGATGCCGCCGCTCCGCATCCGCCGGCAGCTCCAGCAGCCGCCGCGCCTCGTCGTTGGCCAGCAGAATCCTGCCGTCGGCGCTGGTGATCAGCACGCCCTCCCGGACCGCGTGCAGCACCGCGTCGTGGTGCTCGTACATCCGCGTCATCTCCGCCGGGCCCAGGCCATGGGTCTGGCGCTGCAACCGCCGCGACACCAGCCCCATTCCGGTTGTGGCCAAGGCGGGCGCGGCCGCTCCGGTGCCGAAGATGATCGGCAGCTGCTGTTCGATCAGCCCGGTCACGTTCTGGACCGTGAGCCCGGCGGACACCAGGCCCACGACCGAGCCGTCGGCACGGGTCACCGGGAGACCACCGCCTGGACGACCTGCGTCTCCCCCCCCCGCCTGACGGGCCCCGTGGCGGTCTCGGCGGTGGTGCGGCCGACCAGCGACGGCTCGAGGGTACCGATGAACTTCTTCCCGATCCGGGCGGGATCGGGGTGCGTAATGCGGATCCCCTTCGTGTCCATGACGACGATGAAGTCGACGTCCGCTGTCTTCCGCGCTGCTTCGGCGCGCGGCTGCAGCACTATCGAGGATCCCGACCTCGCACACCTCGACACCCAGCCCTTCCGGGGCAGCCTGCAGCTCCACCAGCGACTCGGCCAGTGACATCAGCGGGTGCCGCAGGCTGACCCCGGTCTCCGCCGTGGGCGGCGACGCGGGCGAGGTCGCGGCATTGTCCTGACGCGCCAGGCCCTGCTCAACCTCCACGGAGCTGCTGTGGGCCAAGCCCTTCTGGCGGATACTCATCCGCATGACCGGTCTTCCCTGCCTTCTCCGGGATCTGGTCGACGAGCGCCGACAGATGTGCGGGCAGCGCTGTCCGCGTCAGCGTGCCTGTCCTGTTGGTGATCGCAGCGGGCTGTGTGCGGCCAGTGCACGAACGTCCCGTCCGTGCACTCCACCAGCAGCTGCCTGCCGTGTGCGAGAACGCCGCGCGGCCGGAGCCCGGTCAGGCTCGCGGTCGTGTACGCGGCACTCAAACTGCCCAAGTCATGGACGGTGCCGATGCTGAACAGGGACTGGGTCTCGGCGATGGCTTCGTGGTCGCCCGCCCGGATGACGACGCGCAGGTCGGGAGCGACCGCCCGTGCGGCCACGGAGACCGCGATGTTGTCCAGATCGTCGGAGGCTACGGCGGCCATGGCCTGAGCCGTGTGGAGGCTGAGCTTGCGCAGCACGAACCTGTCGGTGGCATCGGCGATGACGACGGGCACGCCGAGCGCTCTGGCCAGCCGGAGGTGGGGGGCCGCCGGGTCGCGTTCCACCGCGATCACGCCGATGCCGAGGTCCTGCAGCCGGGTGCACAGCCGCAGCCCCACCTGGCCGAGCCCGACGACCACCACGTGGCCGGCCCGGGGAAGCGCCCGGGGGCCTACCACGCCGATCGAGCGCGGGGCCAGAAGACGGTCGACCACACCGGCGGTGAAAACGGCGGTGAACACGATGGTGACGAGCATCGCGAGGCTGGCGAACACCAGGTAGGAGTTCGAGCCGTGCGCGGATGCGGGGCCGACGGTCGACACCGTTCGCACCGCCTCGAAGAGGGCTTCCACTGGCGGGCGATGATTGAGGGTCACGGACCAGATCCAGTCCGCCAGAAGCACCACGAGCAGCCCGGCGAGGCCGGTCAGCATGATCCGTGAGCTGCCGTCGTGCGGCCGCAGCTGCCCCCTGATCTTCCCCAGCCGGGCCCGGTACCTCAGCGACCGGGGTGGCCGATACGGTTCGAGGCTCACCCTGCCCCCCTCCCAGCGGGCGCCGACGTGACCCGAGGGCGTCCGGATGAGGGCCAACAGGTCGGGCTGAAGGCAGGCGGCCAGCAGGGCGGGAGCGGCGACCTCGGCCGGTGAGGTGACCTGGCAGTTCGGGACCACGCACATGAGTTGCTCGGCGACCGTCCGGTCGAAGACCGTCACCACCAGCGTGACGCCCGGACGGATGTGCTCGACCGCGAGCGCATAGCGCAGGGACTCAACGTCGTCGTCGAGCAGGATCGCGACCCCGGCCACCTCCCGGTCCAGCGCCCGACGCAGATCTTCGTCCGTGGGTTGCGCCAGGTGGCACACGAGGTGTCCCGCCGATCGCAAGGAACCACAGACCCTGCGTGCCACGTCGCTGCCGATCACGACGAAGTACCGCTCCGACGCTCCGCCCCTGGAGAGCGCAGCACCGAACGCGTTCGGCGAGGGCTTTTCGATGGAGACACCGTCACGGGAATGCTCCGAGATCACAGTGCAGTCATCAGAACGGTAGGGGTCGCAGTCCAGACAGCGGAGGGTCTGACAGCCACCGCAGCTGATGAGCAATCGGCCGCAGTGGCACCCGGGGTCGCTCGGATCAGCGGACTGGCCACCCACGACCGGCTGGCGGCGGATGATGCCGGTAAACGGGACGGGCTGCCCGCCTGCAGTACTCACTGGTTCTACTCCCATCGGATGGCGGCGCGGCACTCCGGCCCACGACCGGGTCCGCCTCAGTTCGCCGACGCCCGGGGCACGTTCCTCATCCGCGCACAGGCGCCGCGGGAAACGTGGGGCAGACTGCATGCCCCACGGCAGAGCACGTTGCGCCCGCTCCCCCTGTACGCCGACACACACGAGTCGTCCGGGCCGAACGGCCGAGGCACGCCTGCGCAGACAGCTCCCACGTAGCAGAAGCGCAACGTCTCAGGCGGACACGAAGCACCGCATGCCTGCGAGTCGAGCAGCCCAGATAATCCGCCCGATTGGGGCGAAGGGTGCACATGCGGCCGCCCACCGTGTCGCACTGGCAGTCGTCCGGACCACCGGACTCGCTGGTTGCGGGACGCCAAGAGCGGCACGAGAGCCAGGACCCACCGGCCCGAGGAGGGCCAACCTGGTCGGCGAGGAACGCCGGGGGTCGCCCAGCGCGAAATCTCGCGTATGCCGAAGGTAGGAGCAGCGCCTCTCCCGCACCATGGACAGGCGCCACGCTCTCGACGCCCTTGATTCAGACAAATGCTCAACCGCCGCGGCGGACACTGGGACTGTCGGCGAAATCGACCACATCGCCCTGCGGACAGGCGGGAACGGTCAAATCTCCGGGCAGGCACGCGCCGCCGTGGTTAAGGGCCGGGCAGCGGTACCTGCATCCAGAGCGCCAACCACCGTGCTGACCTATGCCGGCCGGAAGCGCAGCAGAACCATGATCAGCCTGCCGCAGCCCTCATGTGAGCGCGCAGCTGCACAGCGCGCGACACCCTCTTGCAGGCCCTGGCAGCCCGAGGTTCCCCCTTCGCCGCGTCGGCTCGAATCACGCCCCCCACTCCCAGGAGTCCACCCGCTTCCCCAGTGGACACGCAAACTTCGGCCTCGCACATGGCGTCGGCGGGCCCTACTGCCCTTCCTCTTCCGGTTGGCGGCCTGGTCCCCCTTCTCCGGGATGACTGCCTTGATGCGGCGCTTGCGAAGGTACGGAACTTGATTGGGTGATGTCGGTTGCGTTCGTCTGACGGTGGCTGGTGGCTCCCGTAGCCGTGTCGGTCGGGGGAGCGGCGATTGCGGACCCCCGGAGAGCTGACCGGGGCAGGCCGGATGGACCGCCCAGCGTTCGCCGCTAACTGAAGTTTCAGTCAATATGGGTGAGGGAGCGACGCAAGAAGGGCAATCTAAGGTGGGTAACCGTGGGTGACCGTAAAACAGCGATCATGGAGGCGGCCGCACGGGTCATCGCCCGGCGCGGGGTTCGCGGACTGCGCGTCGAGGAGCTGGCCGCCGAGGCCAGCGTGTCCACCGCGCTCATCTATTACCACTTCAAGGACCGAGCCGGCATCCTGCGCCGGACCTTGGAGTTCATCAACGATCGCGCCGGGAGTTACACCACCGTCCGCGACGCGGACGCCGCCCCTCTCGATCCCCGGCAGGAACTGGAACAGACCCTGCTCCTGGAGCTCCAGGACGACGAGGCCGTCCGGGAGAACAGCATTGCGTGGGGGGAGCTGCGCGCCAGCGCCATCTTCGAACCCCACCTGCGGGAGGACCTGGCCAAGGCCACGCTGATCTGGGTCCAGGAGATCGCCGAGCTGCTCGGCCGGATGCGTCCCATGGCCACCGCCTCCGGCTTGGCCGTCGCCGCCGAGCGGCTGACGGGACTGGTCGAAGGGCTCAGCATGCGTTGGCTCAGCGGCATCCTGCCTCTGGACAACGCCCGCGAACTGGTACTGGACGCCATCGATGCGGAGTTGGAGCGGCTGGGGCGTCGGTAGGAGCGGTCACTTCCGTTGCCTTGGGCGCCAGCCCCCTCGCACCCGGGTGATCACCGTGTGCCCGTGCCAACTCGACGAGCCGAGCCGCTGGAAGCAACCCGCCGGGTGATGGTCATGCGCGGGTCCGGGGGCTGCGTGCGGAAGACGTCGCCGCCGAGCCGGGCGTCTCCACACCCCTGCTCCCCTGCCACTTCCACGATCGTACGGGCCTGGTCCACCGGCGCGTTGAGTACGTCGACGACCGGGCCGAAAACTGTGCGGGCGCCTCGGAAGGCGCCCGCACCCCAGCCCTCGATGTGCCGCTTCGCTCGGACTGCGGGGGCACAGGCGGGCAGGTTGACTGAAAATTCAGTCAGTGCCATAGTCGGGAGCCCGGTGCTGCGGGGCCTCTCATACGCCCGGACTCACGCACTGCGGCCCTGCCTCGACGGCATTGAGGGGCGTATGCGTAGACGGTGTGGCCGCACGTGATCCCGCCGCACACGCCGCCGGCGCAATCGTCTCCGGACGTCGGCGACGGAACTGCCTTGTCCTCCGGTCCGGTCGGGCCTTGCGGCCAACAACCACCCGCCATCACGGATTCGATGTGGAGCCCCCATGAATGACCTCCCCGTAGGCAAGTGGCTGCTCGATACCTTCCTCGGTCCGCGTCCGTCGCAAGGTTCCTTGCCCGATGGCGCGGGAGGTCTCGGTTGGCGCGTGCCGGCCGACGACGTTCCGCATACGCGGACCTGGATGTCATGGCCGTCGCGAAGATCCGTCTGGGGCCGCCACCTGGCAGGCGTCCAGCAGGACATCGCCGTTATCGCCCGCACTGTTGCGGCATACGAGCCCGTGATCATGTGCGCGCCGGACGCACCCACCGCCGAGGCCGTCAGGGTCGCTTGCGGCCCCGACGTCACCGTCATCGATGCGATCCCCACGGACGACCTCTGGATGCGCGACACCTGCGCCGTCTTCCGGCGCGACGGCCGCGGGAACCTCGATGCCATCGGCCTCAACTTCAATGGGTGGGGACGCAAACAGGCGCATGACGACGACGCCGAAGTGGCCCGGTCCATCGCCGAATGGAACGGAACCGCTTTCAGCGAGGCTGATGTTGTCGGGGAAGGCGGCTCCATCGAGACGGACGGCGACGGCACGGTGATGGCCACCGAAAGCAGCCTGGTGAACAAAAACCGTAATCGCGGGATGAGCCGGGACGATATCGAAAAGGCCGTCCTGGCGGCATACGGTGCCGAGAAGATGATCTGGGTTCCTGGTGTGCATGGTCGGGACATCACCGACAATCACATCGACGTCACCTCGCGCTTCATCAGCCCCGGCGTCGTCATGGTGCAGGTTCCTCCAGGTGACCGGAACGACGTCTGGGCCAAGGACGCACGCGAGCAGTTCGCCATCCTGTCCGCTGCGACCGACGCGAGGGGACGGCGCCTCCAGGTGATCCGCGTGGACGGACCGGGTACCGTACGGTCGCGCAGCTCGACGTTTGTGGATTCGTATCTCAACTTCCATCTCGTCAACGGCGGCGTGATCACGGCACAGTTCGGCGACGCGAGAGCGGACACCGCGGCCCGCCGGGCCCTGGCTGAAGCGTTTCCCGGGCGCGCGGTCGTCCAACTGGATGTCGACCGCCTCATGGCCGGCGGTGGCGGAATTCACTGCTCCACCATGCACCAACCCATTCCGTAGCCCGCCACACAGCCGCACAGTCACACAGTCGCACCTGTTCGAATTCGCAAAAACCATCGGATACCTTCATCCTCAGGAGCCACAATTCAGGATCCGTTATCCCTGAATACGGCTCGTCAGCTGAATGCCGGAGTTCTCTGTGTCCCATCCCCTCATGTCCCGCCGCAACGCCCTGCGCTCTTTCGCCGGCATCGGCGCCCTCGCCCTCGGAGCGACGGCCTGCGGTCCGAGCGACACCCCGAGCACATCCGCCTCCTCCTCTGCCTCGGCGACGGGCCGACGGTTCGGTGCCGAGTGGGACAGCCACACCCGCACCTTCATGTCCTGGCCGGCCCTGGAGTCCGTCTGGGGTGAGCAGCTGCCGTCCGTCCGGGAGGACATCGCGGACGTGGCCCGCGCGATCGCGGAATACGAGGCCGTGGTACTGATGGCCCGTCCCGAACAGCAGGCCGCGGCCCAGCAGGCGTGCGGCTCCCAGGTCGAGGTGATCCCCTTCATGGTGGACGACCTGTGGGCACGCGACACCGTGCCCGTGTTCGTCGAGGACTCCGGCGGCATCCTGGGCGTCGACCTCAACTTCAGCGGCTGGGGGAACAAGCAGGAGCATCGCAACGACGCCCAGGTCGGCCGCGCCCTCCTCACGAAGTACGACATCCCGCGCGCCAAGGCCCCGCTGGTCGCGGAAGGCGGCTCCTTCGAGACGGACGGCGAGGGCACCCTGCTGATCACCGAGAGTTCGGTGGTCAACAAGAACCGCAACCCGGGCAAGAGCCGCGACCATGTCGAGGCCGAAATCAAGAGCAGTCTCGGCGTCAAGAAGGTGATCTGGCTGGCCGGAGTGCGTGGCAAGGACATCACCGACGCGCATGTCGACAGCATCGCCCGATTCACCGCACCAGGTGTCGTCCTCGTGGACCGCGCCTTTCCCGACAGCCCTCCGGACGTCTGGTCACGTGCGGCAGACCAGGCCAGGTCCGTCCTCAAGGACGCGACGGACGCCCGCGGCAAGTACCTGGAGGTCATCGACCTGCCCCAGCCCGACCTCGACAAGATCACCGGCCGGGGCGACGCCTTCGTCTCCACCTACGCGAACTTCTACGTCGCCAACGGCGCGGTCTTCATGCCCCGCTTCGGTGACGCCAAGGCCGACGATCACGCGAAGGGCATCCTGCAGGACCATTTCCCCCAACGCGACATCGTGCAGGTGAAGATCGACACCATCGCCTCGGGTGGCGGCGGCATCCACTGCTCAACCCACGACCAGCCAGGCAAACCGGCCAAATAGCGAGCCCGATCGCGACACAGCGTTTCCCTGCCCATAGGCCAAAACGACGACGCCGCAAATGGCCTCATCCCGGGCCGGCTTCGTCCCACCTCAAGCGGAGGCTTTCGGGGAGATCTCCTGCCCGGCTCCACCATCGAAAGGCGCAACATGGTCGCCGCCGGGCCCGGTGTTCCACAAGTGATCAAGCAGTGCCGCGAAGTTAAGGACTACGTGACCGTGTCTACGGCTGTTGAAGGTGCGATCCGGTGGATGCCGGGACTGTAAGACACGTTCGTGTGTTTGACAGACCCCGCACCCACGTCCAGCACATCCTGACCGCGATGGCCTGCAACCTCACCCACGTCGCCGACTGGATCGCCCCACCCCAGACACCCCGCCGCCGAACAACCGCCCTCCACGCACTCTGCACGACCACCGCTTGCCCCCAAGAAGATCGCCAACAGAGTCGTGGCAGTGCCTCTAGGGCAGCACAGACGCCGACCAGAACGAGACGGCGATGCCCAGAGCGCGCACCGGGCATGCCATGGGCAGCAGCGACCGCCTCGTCGAACGAGGTGAACAGCAGCGGTCTGGCAGCAGCATCACGGCCGCGCAGATCCAGCCGGCAAGGAGCGTCACCCTAGCTGACGCGCCGTGATAAAAGTCAGCATCGGGTCAGCATCAGTCCTGCCAGACCCGGTTTCACCCTGCCGAACGTACACATGCCCCGAGGGCCACGATTACGGGCTCTGACCTGCATGTTGGCCGCTCCATCAGCGGAAACCGTGGAGTCGCTCCTCCACGGGCATGCAGATGTAGTCCATGTCCTCGCGAATTCCCTAATGAGGAATTGCGAGAATTACGACATTCCCCTCACCTCCGAGGAACGGTATCAACTACCCCCACGCTGAGCCCTATCGGGAAGTCGATGGCCTCACCAACATCCCAAATCGACATACTGCGGAAATAAAGATCGCGCCGATAAGTCAGCAAAAAAACAGCATCGTCCCCGTGATCTTGGCAGCTGACACGCAGTGCCGCAGTGGCCAAATCTTCGCCGGGCTGGGCCCCAGCACGGCAGGGCGTCAGCCAGGCCGCGGCCGACCCCGGATCATGATCGCTTCCCATGCGCCCTGAAGCGCGTCTAAGGACCGGGAGATCACGCCACGGAGCTCCCGTCCGAAGCCGCCAGAGCACGGCGTTGACCACGCCATGGACGGCCACGCCCGTCCACTCGCGGAAGCAGCTACCTATTCGCTCCCACGCCGCGTTCGTCAACTCACCTCGACCTGCCACAAGGTCAATTTATGGCTCAGAACATCGAGGCCACCGCGCCGTGGGTGAGGTCAAAGGCCTTGCCTTGGCCCTGCCTTGATCAGCTGAGGGATGCGGGCAGCCGCGGCGCCGAGGCCCGAGGGGCCGGTGGGGAGGACGAACCGGTGCGCGGCGGCGGGGGCGGGTGCCGTCGAAGTGCCGGGGTCATGCTGCCACCACCAGGCGACCGAGGGGATGGGCAGTGGCTCGGGAGAGTTGTCACGGGGCGTGTCGCGCCAGCCGCCTGGGCGGAACGCACGGCGGCCGCCGCGGCCGTCGAGATAGACGTAACGGTCAGTCCCGAGTGACCAGTCGAGCACGCCGCGGATGTACTGCGCGAGCCCGGCAACGTACGCAGTGAGCTCCGGCAGTTCGGCGGTGAGCCGGGCACGCAGTCTCAGGAACAGCGTCATGATCCGGTCCCACATGGTGATCGCCCGCTCGACCGCCTCGTCCTCGCCGCAGCCGAACTCCTGCCGGACCGCATCGATGAGGTTGAACCCGTCCCCGGTCCGCTCGGTCTCCTTGCCGTGGGAGATGACGTCGGTCTCCCAGTCGACGAGCGTCGCGGCGACCTCGGTGATGGCCCGGACCCGCCGGTCGTCGGCCAGATGGGGCGGCGGTGGGCAGCCGTTGCACACCGCGACCAGCTCGGCGAAGACGATCGAACCGCCGCTGTAGAGGCGCACCAGCGTGTAGTCGTCCAGGCCGGGGCGCTGCCCGCGGGCCACGAACCCGGCCTTGCGGACCTCGGTGAGGAGGTAGCCGCGCATGGCTTCGACGAACCGCGCGCCGTGTACGGGAGACGACGCGGCGTCGAGGCGACTGCGCAGGTCCCGCAGGGCGATCCCGTACCGGTCGTCGGCGTACACCGGGGTCTCCGGGACCTCCGCGCAGCGCAGGATCCGCACGGCGGCGTCGGCCAGTTCGCCCGGACGCTCCCCGAGGGGGCCCTCGTCGCAGTACTCGTCGTCGAAGGCGAAGGCCCACAGGGTGTAGTCGGAGAAGATCTGCAGCAGGTCCGCGCGGGCGGACGGGGACATCCGGCCCGCGAGCTGCCCGCACCCGGTCTGCGCCATGCGGGTGCGCTCGCCGTCGTCGGTGCACAGCTGGTGCTCGTGCATCCACGCGAGGGACCGGGCGTCCGCCGCTGCCGCGAGCGGGTGGAGGGCTGGCGGGAACGGGCAGTAGAACGCGGGCAGTTGGCGCACCTCGGCACCGGTCCCGCCCGCGTGGTCACCGGACGGCCCGCTCGTGCCGGCCGCATGGCGCGCGTCGGCGGCGTTGAGGGCGAGCAGCGCGTGCACATCCGCCAGGACCGGGAAGTCGTACGGCAGCGGCCGCGGACCGGCCTGGTCGGGGATCGACGTGAACCCGCTGTGATCGTGCTGTTGGCCAAGGAGCCAGCGGGCCGCGCGGTCGGCGACCGGCTGGGGGCCGTGGCGGACGACGACCGGGACGGCCTGCGCGGTGGACAGCACATCACTGTCCGCGCCGGGCCCCTGCCCCCAACCGCCGTCCCCGTTCTGGGTGGTGCACAAGCGCTGCACGCTCGTGCGGATCGCCTGCTCGACCCGCCCTCCGGGCTCGGGCACGCGGGACAGGGCATCGAGGACCCGGTTGATCACGCTGGACTCGCTCAGCGACCAGCCTCGCTCGTACGTCCCGTCGCCCTGCCCGTGGTCGAGCAGATAGCGCACCGAGGCGTCGAGCAGCTCGGCGTGCTGGGTCCAGTGCGGGCTCAGGGCGATGACGGCGCCCGCGGTCATGTCGACGTCCGCCGGATTTCCCCGTACGTACGTGGGGAAACCGCCGTCCGGCCCGGCCATCCCGACCAGATAACTCTCCGCACGCCGGAGCACCCCCTGGTAGCGCCCGGGGTCCACCGCGCGCAGGAACTCCATGCAGCGGCTGGTGTCGTCCACGTCGGTCTGGGAGGTCTCGGAGCAGTACCCCCAACCGCCGTCGGCCCACTGCCGTTCGGCCACCCAGTCGGCCATGCGGCCCACGAGCTCCGGCGCCTGCCCGGCCGCCGAGAGTGCGGTGCCCGCCATCGCGGTGTTGAAGACGTCCTGCGAGGTGACGAACTGCACCCCGCCGTCGGCGCGGCGGGCGCCGGCCACCGCCGTCGCCCCGCTGGCCATGAGCGGGCCATGGGCCTGGAAGGTGTGCAGGGCGTGCAGCGCGATCAGATGCGCGAGGACGTTGCCCTGCCAGACCCGGGCGGGTGGCGCGGCGGCGAGCCTGCTCACCAGGAACGCCTGATCAACCAGGTTGGTCCGGCCGTGGGCATGGTCGTGCAGGATGTTGCTCGCACACAGCGACAGCTCGGTCCAGACCGCCTGCCCTCGGTACTCGACGCCGGGCTCGTCGTCGAAGGGGACCAGGCCGAACAGCGCGAACGCCGTCCGCAGCAGCCTCTGTTTGCGCTCCCCGGTGCCGTGCTCAAAGGCCGTACAGAAGGATTTTGCCCGGCGCACGTCCGGCCGCCCGAGCGCCGCCTCGCGCAGAATCCGGCTGCCTTCGTCATCGGGCCGCGCCTGCCGCAGATACGCGATCACTTCATCCCGTACGGCTGGCAACGATGGCTCCGCCCGCAGTAGTTCCACCAGCAGCGCCGACTCTGGGACTCGGCTTGCGCACGCATCCTCGATGGCACCATCGGCCCGCACCCGCTCGGCAAGGCGCCCCGCAAGTCGACCGCGATTCCCCTCGGACATGCCTGCCACCGTCCCCCCACGACAAGGCCATCAGGACCATCACTCGCCCGCAGACAAAGCGTAATGACACGGGCGCACTGCGTGTCCACCCCTCTTTTCATCCCTTCACTCCATGGGATGAGCAACCCGGCCGGTCGCCTCCAAGCCACAAAGGGGCCCAGAATGCGCGGCGGAGTGAGCCCGCTTCGCTGCCGGGCGGGAGGGATCCGGCAACCACCTCATGATCCACAGGTCTTGACTATTACTCCTCGGCATCCTCGTTCCTCATCGGTGGCGTAGACGGTGGCCACCGTCTACCGCGTCTCGCCGATGCGGGTGCCGCCGATGTCACGACCTGAACATCATGCAGAGCTGCCTCGCCCCAGGTGCAGAGATTCGGAGTCCGGGTCCGATAGCCGTTGAACCAACGTTTCAACAAGGCCGGTTCAGGGGCTACCAGAGAACGGGCAGTTCGGTCATGCGTTGGAGGATGGTGCCCGGCTGGAAACCGCTCTGCGCCGTGCGGCCGGCCAGCCTCAGGTCGGGGAAGCGGGTGAGCAGGGTTTGGAAGGCGATCTCCATCTCAGCGCGGGCGAGTTGCTGGCCGAGGCACTGATGGGGGCCGAAGCCGAAAGCGAGATGGCGGGGTGTGGCCTGCTTCCACTCCAAGGTGTCCGGTCGAGCGAAGACCTCAGGGTCGCGATTGGCGAGCGAGAGGGAGACGATGATCCCGTCACCGGCCCGGATCGTCTGGCCGCCCCTCTCGATGTCCTGTGTCGCCACTCGCATGACGATGTCGAAGACGGACACCAGCCGCAGCAGTTCCTCGACCGCGGCAGGCAGCGCCCTCTCCTTGGCCTGCAGCTCGGCCAGCCGCTCGGGGTGTTCGAGCAGGGTGTGGATGCCGATTGCGATCATATTGGCTGTCGTCTCATGGCCGGCGGTCAGCAGGATCACGGCGATCCGTACGAGTGTAAAGCGGTCGAGTCCGCCCTCGGTGGACTGATGTCCCACCAGGTCGTCCAGCAGGCCCTCGCCCCGGTGGGCTTCCTTTTGGTCAACCAGGCCGCCGAGATACTCCATGAGCTCGCGGCGTGCCTCCAAGGCCTGGGCCGGATCCCCGGTGAACAGCAGGTGCAGCCGGGTCTCGAAGAACACGTGGTCGTCGTAGGGGACTCCCAGCAGCAGGCCCGCCGCCTTGGACGAAAGCGGCGCGGCGAAGGCGGATACCAGATCCGCAGGCGGCCCCTGTGCTTCCACAGCGTCCAGCAGGTCGTCGGCGATCCGCTGGATCTGCGGGCGCAGGGCGGTGACGCGTTTGGCGCTGAAGCTGGGGACCAGCATGCGCCGTTGACTGGTGTGCTCGGGATGGTCCACGCCCAGCAGCGGGGTGCGGACGTGCCTGAGTGCCTCGAAACGCGCACCGGGAGACGGGAAGGCAGGATGCTGCCGGTCGGCCGAAAGCCGCGGGTCGACGAGCAGCTGGCGCGCCTCGGCCTGACCGGTCACCAGCCAGACCTCACGCCCGTCGTAGAGCCGCACACGCGACAGCGGCCCATGCCCGACCAAAGGGCGGTAACCGACAGGCGGCTGATACGGGCACGTGCGGTCCTGTGGAAAGGAAGGGACTTCGGGCACTGATGGCCTCCCGTGAATGAGCTGCTTCCGCGGGCACAAGGGGCGGGCGGAGACCGGAATGCGGACAGACCCGTGCTCCCGGTCCTGCCGTCCGCCGACGTCCAGACCAGCCAGAACGTCTGCGAAGAGATACCCGTCGCCGGTGTGACTGATTCCCGATGATGGTGGTCAAACATCATCGGGAAGCAGTCACACCATCCCCCTTACATGCGCATCATCCCGCGCGTGTGCATGTTCGCTTGTATGTGCCAATCTGTTGCCAGGTGTGCCTATCTGCTGGTCGGGAATCCGCGCCCCGTGGGGCATCGACGGGGTAGCGGCGCGGAGGGGGAGCCCAACCATGGACAACCGGTACGAGGTCTACTGCCTGGCCGACAGGCATTTCTACGAGACTCCGGAGCGCTTGCCGGCGTCGCCGGCAGAGTCCGGCGGCGTCGCCGTATTCGAGACTGCGCGGCGGCCGGTTCCCCAGGGGTGGACGGGTGTCCGCAGCGGGGGCTGGCTCCACCTCACGCCGACGGCGTCCGGCGCCGATCTGCCCCTCCAGGGCTGGAAGATCCACGTATCCGCCACCGCCGCGAGCGCGGAGAAAGTCGCCGCTGTGGTGTGGGACTACTGCGTTCCCCGAGGCATCCGGTTCAAGTTCGTCCCTGGCCCGCGGTTGCTGCATCTGCGCAATGCCAAGTACGCCTCCCGTGACACCAGCGGAAAGTTCGTCACCATCTACCCGGCCGACGAGCAGGCTCTGCACACCGTTCTCACCGAGCTGCACGGGATCATTGGCGGCATCCCGGGCCCGTACATCCTCACCGATCTGCGCTGGCACGAGGGTCCGCTATACGTGAGGTACGGGGCCTTCGCCCGCCGGTACTGCGTCGACGAGCGCGGCAGGCTCGTTCTCGCGATCGAGGACGGCGAGGGCCGACTCGTACCGGATCCGCGTACGCCCGCCTTCCAGGTGCCTGCTTGGGTGACCCTGCCGCCTTTCCTCAAGCCGCACCTGGACGCGCGCAGTGCGTCCACGGTCGGTGAACTTCCCTACCGCATGGAGAAATCGCTGCACTTCTCCAACGGCGGCGGTGTCTACCGCGGCATCGACCGCCGCGACGGGGCGCATGTCGTGCTCAAGGAGGCCCGCCCGTACGCCGGCCTTGACATCGCCGGGGGCGATGCGGTTGCCCGACTGGAGCGCGAGAAGGCGGCGCTGGACCGACTCGCCGGGCTCGGTGTCGCGCCGACCGTGCGGGACTGGATCACGCTGGGGGACCATCGCTTCCTCGTCATGGACCATGTCGAGGGCCGCTCCCTGAACTCCTTCTTCGCCGAACGCCACCCGCTGGTCGCCGCCGCCCCCGATCCCGTCGCGATCGCCGACTACACCACTTGGGCCTTGCGCATCCACCGCGCCGTCGAGGAAGCGGTCGAGGCGGTGCACAGCCGAGGGATGGTCTTCAACGACCTGCACATGTTCAACATCTTGGTGGCCCCGGACGAACGGTCCGTCGTCCTCATCGATTTCGAGACCGCCCAACCCACCTCCGACCGGCGCCGTCAGCCTGTCGCCCACCCCGGCTTCGTCGCCCCAGCGGACCGTACGGGGATCGAGGTCGACCTGTACGCGCTGGCCTGTCTGAGGCTGGCGCTGTTCCTGCCGCTGACGACACTGCTCGTCCTCGACCGGCGCATGGCGGCACGCCTCGCGGACGTCATCGCCGTCCACTTCCCCGATGTGCCACGGGAATTTCTGGACAACGCCGTTGCAGAGATCACACGCGAGGCAGGCGGGCGGTCTGTCCCCTCGTCCACGCCCGTGCCCCGGCGGATTAGCGCCCCCCGCGACCGGGCCCGGCCCGGCGACTGGCCGCACAGCCGCGACTCCATGGTCCGCGCCCTGCTCGCCTCCGCCACGCCGGACCGCGACGACCGGCTCTTCCCCGGCGACATCGCCCAGTTCTCTGACGGTGGCGGTCTCGGCCTCGCCCATGGCGCCGCCGGAGTGCTCTACGCCCTCGCCGAGACCGGCGCCGGGCGGTACGAAACGGGCGAGCAGTGGCTGCTCGACCACACCGACCCCCCACCACCGGGCACCCCACTCGGACTCTACGACGGCCTGAGCGGCATTGCCTTCGTCCTCGACCGCCTGGGGCACACCGGCCACGCCCTCCGGCTCACCACCGCCGTGCTCGACGAGAAGTGGCAGCGCCTCCCCTCCGACCTGCACAGCGGCATCGCCGGAATCGGCCTCCTCCTCAACCACCTCGCCCACCGCACCGGTGAACGCCACTTCCACGAGCGGGCCCTCGAAGCCGCCCAGCTCCTCGCCGACCGGCTCACCGCCCCCGCGCAGCGCCCGCCGCACCGCCGCGCAGGGCTGCTGCGCGGTGCCACCGGCCCCGCCCTGCTCTTCCTACGGCTCCACGAACGCACCGGCGCCCCCGCCCTGCTCGACCTGGCCGACACCGCTCTGCGCGCCGATCTCGCCCAGTGCGTGCCCACGCCCCACGGCTCACTGGAAGTCCACGAAGGCTGGCGCACCCTGCCCTACCTCGGCGACGGCAGCATCGGCATCGGAGCCGTCCTCGACGACTACCTCACCCACGCCCCCCAGTCCGCAGCCGCGGAGCTCGCCCCGACGCGCACCAGCATCATGACCGCCGCCTGCTCCCGCTTCTACATCCAGCCCGGCCTGTTCCGAGGCCGGGCCGGGATGATCTGGCACCTCGCCCGCACGACCTCACCCGGCACCACCCCCGGCCACCTCGCGGCCCAGATCGATGCTCTCGACTGGTACGGCGTGAACTACCAGGGCGAACTCGTCTTTCCCGGCGACCAGATGATGCGCCTCTCCATGGACCTCGCCACCGGATCGGCCGGCTGCCTGCTTGCCCTCAGCACCGCCCTCGGTGACACCGACCGCCCCGCACAGCTGCCTTTTCTGCCACCCCTCCAGGCACCCCCAAGCCGGTTCCCCACACCCACGGAACCGTGACACACCCGTGTCTCCATAAAGAAAACACGAGAGAAAGGAAGGACCATGGCAGTCCTCGACCTTCAGATCCTGGAATCCGAAGAAGAGCACACCGAGGCCGGCGGGAGCGTCGCGAGCCTGCTTCTGTGCCATAGCCAGGTGAGCATCACCGTTTGCCTCTGACGCCCCCTCACAACAACCGGTAACGGCCCGGAAGCCATCCGCTTGTCGATCAACAGAACTACCGGGCCGAGTGAGCAGACCGAGACAGCGGCCGCCACCCCGCAGGACACAGCCGAGTCTGAAGTCGGGGCCGGGGAGATACTGGACCACGTTTCCCCATCCGCCTCAAGGCCAGGCCAACGTCCCCTGAGCCTTCGGGTACGGACTACCGACTACCCGGTTCCTGGGGATGACGCCCCAGACGGCACTCCGCCGCATCCGGGTACCGGCGGTACGGCGGCCGCCGCCCGGATGAACCGGCTCGGGCCGAGTGGGCTGGAGGAACATCTGGAGGAGGCCGGACGGGAGCTGCTACGTCGGCTGCTGCAGAACCACCTCGTCTTCTTGATCTGCCGCCCGTCCCGGGTCGTCACCAGCTCCCGGGTCGTGCACTTCTCCCCTCCCGGCCACACCTTCCACGGCCCTTCCCCCGGGTTCTGGAACTCCTCTCGCTTGTAGCCGTCACGTTCGGCGCGTTGTTGTCCGTCGCCAGAGTCTTCAACTCCGTCACGGCCACCGCCTTCGACGGCACCCCCGGCAACGCCATGGGCACCACCGGCTCCGGCGCACAGGCTGTTAACTGGCTGCCTCAGCTGCACCACCACAAGAAGCACATCGATTCCGTCGGGGTCGGCTCCGGGGGCGGGGGTGTGGGGCGGGGCTTGGCCGGCGAGGTCGTCGAGGGCGCCTGCGAGGGCTCCTTCGACGCTCTCGGGGACGCAGTCGGCTTCTTGCCCTTTCCGGAACTCTGGGGCTTCTCGGACTTCTCGACGTTGCCGTCCGGCGCGGTGGAAGTGGCGGAGGCCGTCGAGGTGGCGGAGCGGGACGGGGTAGGGCGGTCCGGCTTGTCCGTCGCGGTGGAGCCGGTCGGAGCGGCCGCTGCCGTGGAGGCGTCCGGAGTGGCGGAGCCCGCCTCCTTACCCAGTCCGCCTTCGGTGCCGAGCTGGGCCACGCCCAGACCCGCCCCCACGAGGGCCAGGGCCACGCCTAGGAATACGAGCTTGCCGCGGCGGCGCCTGCGCCGGGTCTGCCGGAGCTGGGCACGGCCGCGGATGCGCCGGGGGCTGCGCGGCTCCTGGTCCCGGCCCTCACTGCGGGGCGCCTCGCCGCCGCCCGCCAACTCCTCGGCCGCGGCCGTCTCCTCCGCGTAACGACGACAGGCCTCGGCGGGGGTGCCGCAGCCGGGGCAAGTGAGAGCGCCGTGGAGGTGCCTGCGACAGGGGTGGCAGTAGTCCATAGGTCTGGGAGGCTAAAGGCGAAGCCGTGAATGGTGAGGCAGATGGTGTGAATGTTCTGTGCCAGTCGGCGCTGCTGGTTTGCTCCCGGGTCACACATGTGTCAACCGTCGTCGCCTCATACCGCTGGCTCCACCGATAACAGCCCGTCCGGCGGTTTGAGGACGAGCCGGTCGGGGCCCGGTGCCGTCGGGAGAGACGCCGACGTCCTTGGCAAGGGCACGGCGCCTGTACAGCGCCAGCATCTCGCCGAGGTTGACCACAAGCCTTCCGGACCGTGGGGTGACGTCTATCCAGCCGGCCTGCTCGTCGGCGATCTGCAGTCCGCCCTGGGAGTCCTGGATGACCATGGAGAGGAAGCCGTAATCCTTGTGCGTTCCCGCGCCCTGCTCGTGGTCGGGGAGGGGGCGGGATGGGTAGTGCAGTAGTTTCAGGCGTGTGTGAGCCTGGTGGCCGAACCACTCGGTGAACAGGTCCTCGTGCATGTCGAGACCGACCGCCAGGGCTGAAAGCAGTGTGGATCCGATGCCCTGCAGTTCCTCCAGTAACTCAAGCATTGCCGGGCGCAGTTCGGGGAGTTCGGCGGGCCACTGGTTGGGGCCGGTCAACCGCCGCCAGGATGGGTCACCGGGACGCAGCGGGAGGGCGGGGCGCTCGCGTCCGATGTCGAACGGCTCTCGCCAGTCCATGCGTCCACTGGTGAGTTCGCGGCCCGCTGGGGTGTAGCCGCGGAAATGTGGCGAGTTGATGTGTTCCACCGCGAGCCGCTGCTCCTCGGGGAGGGCGAAGAAGCGCCTGGCAAGTCCCAGGAGTTTTGTTGATCGCTGCTGGGTGATGCCGTGCCCGGTCAGATAGCAAAACCCGGACCGGTGCGCGATGTCGCTCAGCTGTTCCGCGAACTGCGGTCGTGATGAGGAGTCGTGCCATACCCGCAGGTCCAGTTCGGGTAGCTCGGAACAGCGCGGCGGGCGAGATGCGGGCCTGCGGGCCGGCTGAGGAGGGCGGTTCGCGGCGGTCACTGGGTCCTGCCGAAGTACAGGTTGCGGGTGTAGTCGTTGAGTCGGCCATCAGGAGCGGAGTTGAACGAGAGGGTCGCGCTGATCCGTGGCGTGGCGCCGTGTACCGGTGTGACCCGGTGGAGGGAGATCCGGCCGGAGTGCAGGACGAACGTGCCTGGGGTGGTGGGAAGTTCGCGCGTCAGCTCGTGCCGCTCCCCGTCGGCGATGGCTCGCAACGTGTCGCGGTCCTGTTCCACCGCTGTGCGCGAACGCGGTACGTACTCCAGAACTCCACCCGCCTCGGGCGCGAGGAGATGCAGGACGATCGTGTACTCCGAGACATCGAAGTGCCAGTCCTGTTCATCACCATCATGGTGGACATGGACGGTCATGGCGCCGAGCGGGTCAGCCGAACGGAACACCGGACGACCTACGGCGGCGGAGACGAACCCCAGCAGTGGTTCCCACTGGAACAGCGCCTTGAGCGGCGAGTGAGTTCCGATGCGGTCATACGCCAGCGTGCTCTTGGTGTGTGCCCGACCCACGTCAGCCGGATCGGACGCCCCACCCCGGTCGGTGGGATCCGAGGCCCTGCCCGCGTCGGCGGAGGTCCCGAGGAACACATTGTTCACACCGGTGAACCGATAGCCCAGTGTCTCGGCGTCCTCCCGCGCCCGCGCCGCCACCTGCGTGACGGCCTCCGGCCGCAGAAAGCCGTCGAGCACCGCCAGACTGGTCTGGTCGAACTCCGCACGGACTCTGTTCAGCAGTGCCAGACCCGGTTCGTCGTCCAAGGCATCGACCGGGTACGTCTCCAGGTCCACCAGCGCTGACATCTGGGACTGCACGGCTTCGCCCCTCCCATGAGCCCAATGCCCCGGGCTCGACGCGGGGTGACATGCCCGACCGGAGGGCAACGTCACCGACTCCTGGTGTTCAGCGGGTTCGACCATAAGCGACGTGCGCCTCGTCAGGGCAGACGGCCTGTGGCTCGCGGACGTGCACATGGCCTCAATGCTTCGGTTAGCCGGGGCTCAGGAGCGTAGTGCAAGTCCTGCCAGGCAGCCGGGCTCGGCAGCTTTCGGCAGCGGGAGAACAGCTCCAGGAGCAATGCTCAAGACCTGTGGATCAACCTCGGGTTGGCGCGCGAAGGGCGTACCTTCCCGAATGATCCTGTGACGGTCATCGAGTAGGCGATCGAGGTCACGGCCCCGCGGGTCAATGACAAGCGCGTCGACGAGACGACCGGGAGCGCAAGCGGTTCTCCTCGGCGATCCTGCCACCCTGGGCCCGCAAGTCCCCCAAGAAAAGCGAGGTGCTGCCCCTGCTTTACCTGCACGGCCTGTCCTCCGGTGACTTCGTGCCCGCTCTGGAGCAGTTCCTCGGCTCCTCCGCCGGCCTCTCGCGCGCCACGGTCACCCGCCTGACGACGCAGTGGCAGGCCGATCACAAGGCATTCGGCGAGCGCCACCTGTCGGCCACGGACTACGTCTAGGTGTGGGCCGACGGCATCCACCTGCGGATACGCTTGGCCGAGGCGAAGTCCTGCGTGCTCGTCGTCATGGGCGTGCGCGCGGACGGCACCAAGGAGCTGATCGCGATGGCCGACGGCTACCGCGAGTCCGCTGAGTCCTGGGCCGACCTGCTGCGTGATTGCGCACGGCGCGGGATGCGCGCTCCAGTCCTAACTCGGCTACACCGGCAGTGCAAACCTGCTGGTCCGCTACCTCAATCAGGGCCGCGCCGAGGGCGATCGCCCGGTGACCACTCCTCGCCGCGCCACCCGGCTCCTGCTCACCCGCCCCGAAAACCTGCGCACCAAGGAGACTGCCCTCCTGACCGCTCTCACCACCGCCTGCCCCGAGATGCGCGAACTTGCCGCACATGTCAGCCAGTTCGCGGGACTACTGGCCCCGGCTGAAGGCAACGACGTCCGACTCACTCAGTGGCTCACCCAAGTCCGCGGCACCGGTCTGCCTCACCTGCACAGCTTCAGCAACGGCCTCGAACTCGACCGGACTGCTGTGAACGCCGGCATCACCCTGCCCCACCACAACGGACGCACCGAAGGCGTAAACACCCGCACCAAGAGGATCATGCGACAGATGCACGGCCGAGCCGGATTCGACCTCCTCCGCCACCGCATCCTCCTCACATGACGACAAAAGGTCACCACCGACTACGGAACAGAGCCGTTCGTTTGACAGACCCCTATCTTGGCGAATGTGCGCTTGAGCTGGCGAGGCTGAGCGTTTGGGTTGGCCCGAAGGGTGGGGTTTTCCTGCCCTACGCTGGCCTGATGGGTGTGGGGATAGAGGTGCTGATCGTGGACTGGCCACGCGTGGAGGCGGCCGCGGCCGACGACCGGGAAGAGCTGCTGAGCGATGCCGCCTTCGGCGAGGCGTACAGCGACGACCTCTTCGAGCATGGCTGGTCGTGGCCCGCACAGCCGGGTGCGGACTGGTACGGCAGGTATGCCTTGCGCAACACGTTCGGCTCATACAAGCCGCACTTTTGGGCCGGCCACCGCTGGGACCACATGCGCGACTTCGTCGAGCCGGAGGTACGCAAGGTACTGGACCGGTTCAACGACGCGCTGTTCTGGCATGGTCTGGAGGACACCACCGGGGTCGGTTCGGGGCTCCCGGAGCGGCCATGCACCTGGGACGCGGACCTGTTGCTGTGGTGTCCGCCCGATCACGTGCCGCTGATCGCCGGATGGTGGCGGCAGGCGGCACCCCAGCTGGAATCTCTGCGAGAGCCGTTCACCCAGCACGCCGCGGAGCCCGGCGGGTGGATCACGACCTTCGAATCGTTTGCCGACCTCCTCACCGACTGGGGAGAGGTGGTCACGGAGGCAGAGCGCCGCGGCTGGGGAATCGTCGGCCTACGCTGCTGACCGCCACCACGGTTCACGGTTCGCATCGCAGCAGCGGGATGAGCGGCAGCGCCCAGGTAGGGGTTGGGCCGTTCGTGTCACCTGTGGCCTGGTCTCCGGTTCATCCGCTGTGGGAGGATGAGCGCATGATGTTGACCAGAAAGGGCGAGGCCGCGTAGGTCGCCCGGCGCCGTGCGCGCCGACCGCCGGTCGAGCAGGACCCAAGCGCCGAAGTTCAGTCAGGGCGCTGTTGCCCGCCTTGAAGCCCGGCAGATGTGGCCTCCTTCCGTAGCGAATGCCTTGACGCGCTATGAGAGCTTTCTGCGCCAGCGTGGACGGCCTCTGTATGTGCCGTGGCGGGACTGCCCGTGCTGCGATCCGATCTACGCTCGCGACACCCTGGAGCTTGTGCTTGATCAGCTGCCGCCGTTGAGCAGAGCGGATCTGCGACGGCTGGTGAGTCGGCTGGATGGCGATCTCAGGCGACGGAGTCTGCCTGACCCTGATGCCCGGTTGGATAGCGAGTGGCAGGCAACGCGGTGGTGGCGGCGACGCCTCCATGAGCCGTGGCTGGGCCAGTGAGAAGACTGGACGGAGCGGTCGCCCTGCCGCCGCGGGCTTGCCCAGAGCCGACGGGTGGCGTCGGGGAACATGCCACGCTTCTCCACCAGGCCGAGCAGGCCGCCCGCAGAGTCGAGGGCCAGTGGTGGGTTGTGGGTGACCGGGTCACTGCTCGGAATCCGGAAGCCGCCAGCCGAAGGGCATCAGATCCCGCTCCCAGTTGGGTGATCCGGCCAACACATCGGCGGCCTCGGGAACCCTCAGGAGACAGCGATGGCGCAACAGCTCGCGCCGCTCGTCGGGCGTCAGGAGCCTCTCCTCCGGGCTGAGATTCGCCGGGTGGTCCGGGCTGATCTCCGTACTGCCGTCGATCTCGCGGTCCTCTGCCACATTGAGCAGATCGGCAATCGGGGTCCGGTAGTCGAGGCGAAAGTCCGTGCGCCACTGCGAGTTGCGACCCCACCCCTGGGACAGATCGACCGTCGGCCGATGGCGACGCCGAAAGGTCCAGAACAGCGGCGAGCGATCGGCGACGCCGCGCTGGGCGTGCTCGACACCGGCGCGGACTCGGACGCCGGCTCGGCTGAACAGCAGTTGGCCCAGCAAAAGACCGGGCCGGACGAACTCCATGATCTCGATCGCAGCGTGCGGGTCGTCGGCCTGCTCGACCTCGACGATCTCGTGGAGGAACGGGTCAAAGGTGCTGCCCTTGAACGGCGTCATGCCGAGTGAGGTGAACAGGCCGAGGTACTCGTGCTCCGAGAGCCTGAGCCGCAGGTCCGGGCAATTGACCTCGCCGGCGGGAGGCTGGAAAGCCAGCAGCAGGTCACTGACCCGGCTCAGGGCGTAGAGCTCCCACAAGAGTTCCTGACCATCAGGAACCGTCTCCTTCTCCGTCCACCAGGACCTGTACTCGGCCGCCGTGGCCAGCCAGGCGCGGTAGCCGCCCCCGGCCCGGTCCAGCCATGGCACGACAACCGTCTCGTACAGCTTCGGCCCCTCGTGCCACCCCAAGGCCTCGTACAGCTCGCGTGCCTTCCCCCCGTCGCTCATGCACGGAGCCTACGTGAAGATGCTGGAGGCACAGGGCCCATGGAGGTCGCGGAAATACGCGCGCGTGGTGGCCGACGGACTCGTCTCCGCCTACACCCTCGACAAGCCCACCAGCATACGGATCCCCACCGACGCGGATGTGGCACACGCCGGGCTGCCGAAGCTGGGCGAGGCAGCGCACGCGAACCTGACGTGCATACCCGTCGAGCAGGAGGAAGTGTCCTTCAAGGGGAGGGCGTTGCTGCACTCCGTGTACGGCGACTCCCCCGTTCATCGCAAGCAAGGCGCTGTTCCTGTCCGAACTGGCCCAGCAGGTCACCGGCAAGCCGGTCCGGAACGGAGCCCCGGTCCGTCCGGGTGAGCGAAGGGCCCGACTCCGGTATCCGGGGCCGCGGCCCCTCCAGTGCTCTGACCGGGATGGTTCGCCGGGTTGGTTGTTGCGGCGGTTGGATGTGCGGTGACGTCCGATCCGACTGCTGGGGGTGTGGCGGCAGAGCCTGTCCGTGCGCGCAGGCTGACCGACCAGGAGGGGCAGGCCGCCGAGTTCACAGGGGAAGTGAGCGACCCCCGCTATCTCGAGCACTGCACCAAGGGCACGTACTTCCAAACGGTCTTCACAGGCCATCTCCCCTAAGCGTAAGTTCGGGAATGTGCTGTCTCAGTCATCGTGTAAGTGGACTGGGGCAGCTTCTCTATGTGAGTGCCGTCGGCGTCGGCCCCTCACACCGGGAGCGCGCCGCTGACACTCAAGCGCTGATCACGCTGCCTGTGCCGTGCCGTCTGCGGCCTGCCAACCAGAAAAGCGCGGTCAGCCCACGCCGATTCTCGTCGGTAAGCGCCTTCGCCGAGGCCGGCTCGATGAGGACCTGCTGGAGCAGCAGCGTGTTGACGCCGCTATGACGGAAGCCTGACCGGCCGTGCAGCGCCGGCCTTGATGCCGGCGGTGGGCAGGTGGGGGGCGGCGGCGAGGGCTGCGCAGGTCATTGATGCGGCGCTGGAGCCGCGCGGTCGTGGCGCCGGTCAGGACGAGAAGAACGCGGGGGTAGAGGGGGTAGCGGCTGCGCCATGCCGGCTGGGGACTGGTGCTGTTGCGTGCGGCCCAAACGAGTCCCGATGCGAGGCCGCCGGCCACGGCGCCGATCAGCCAGTAGCGGGCGCCTTGGTGAACGGCCTTGTCGATCGCGGCGTCCACCCGTTCACCGATGACCCGGTATCGGCGCAGCAGGATGCCAGCGCGCAGCTGGTCGGCGACACGCTTGTCGATCATGTACCAGTGCAGGAGATACAGCACCTGCCGCTCGGCGGACATGGCGCGGGCTGTGGCGTGGTGTACGCGGGCGGCTTTCATGCTCGCCACACCCTGCGGCAGCGCCGCGAGCACCATCAGTGGAAGGAGCAACAGGTGCAGGACGGACACCACTCCCATCGCGGCGATGAGGGAGGCAAGGGTGGCCATGAGCTGCTGGGACTCGGTGATCAGGTCCCCGGCGACGTCCGCCCCGCGGTCGGCCGCTTCCCATTTGTCATTGAAGCCGGGCTGGTCGTAGGCAGCGAGCTCGGCGTGGATGGCGACGTCGAGCATCTGTGTCTCCGCCTCGCGGCCCCAACCGGCTGGGGAGGTTAGTCACTGCGATGCCCAGCAGGGCCCGTGCTCCGGCCGCTCCGACGATCACCAGGAGGGAGGGCAGAGCCTGGGTGAGGCGGTCGGTGAGGTGCCCGGAGGCAATCAGCGCGGTGATGGTGCCGGTGATGGCGAACAGGCCGAGCGCTTCGAGGATTGCCGGAGGCGGCCTGGACTCCGGTCTCTTCCCGCAGCTCGCGGGCCGCGCCGCAAGAGGCGGCTTCACCGTCTTCGAGCTGGTCGGCTGGTACTTGGAAGCAGCCGCCGAACACTGGCTGGTCGCGGCGCTGCCCCATAAGGATCTCTTCGCCGCGACGCAGGATGACGTGAACGTCCGCGACGTGTGCGGGATACCAGTTACCTGAGAGTGTCTGTGCTCGGGGCATGCAGGTCCCTTCGACGTGAGAGGTGCTGCGATTTCGCCGTCCGCCCGCTGGGGCGAACAGAAGATCGTGCCCCGGCATCTCAGCGGAGGGAAGAGCGCACAGGCACCGCCCGCCCGGCACGAAGCCACCGGGCGGGCGGCCGGTGGGCAGGGCTCTTCTTCCTGCCCGTTGCCGCCGGGCAGCGCCCACGCTGGTGCTGGTCGTAGTGGCACTGGCGGTCGACGGATTCAGCTTCGGGGCGGAGACCATTGACGAGGTCTCGCTGCTCCTGATGGGCCTGCTGATAAGCCTTCAGATGCCGGCCTGCTATCTGCTGGCCGCGGCGTTGGCCAAGCCCCGCACGGACGAAGCTGCCGCAGGCCAGGAGAGGCAGGAAGCGCCGGCCGCGGCGTGAAAAACTGTAGGGGTCCGCCTCCGTCCGGACGGGCCCCATTCTCATGCGCGCTTCGCGGGCGGGCACGAACGCCACCCTACCGTCAGTGCCCGCCACTACGGTGTTCGGCTATGACCGACAACAGCATGTGGGAACACCCGGCGGACGCCCGGATACTTCGCCACGGCGGCTACACCCTCACCGTCATCGACAACCCCACCCCCCACGCCTTCGGCTCCCTGCCGCCCAACGACCACGCCCGCGCCCGCCAGGTCGCCGATTCGCTCCTCACCGTCGAGAGCGTCGACGCCGAACTCGACCCGCTTCCCGCCACCGACATCGGCGTCGCCCCGCATCACACCCGCGCCGATCTCGAACAGGTCCACATCGGATGCTGGGGCCCGGTCACCGAGATCACCGATGCGGCCCTGGCCGACCGAACCGGGTTCTTCCCCCTCCGCGACCAGGCCGAGGAGCTCGCCAAGGCGCACCCGAACGCCGCGGTCATCGGATGCGCCTGGATCGACTTCTCCATCGACTACTGCGCCTACGTCTTCATCCACCCCACAGGAGTCCGGCTGTGGGCGGACGGCTATACGGGGGAAGAGACCTGGGACGTGCGCGACGACAGCGTCAGCGACATCATCACCGCCTTCTCCGCCTCTGCCGAGCTGGCCCCCGGCTTCGACTTCGATGCCGAACCCCAGCACATGCAATACCACGACGTTCATGAAGCGTGCCTGTCCGCGGTGATGCCCCTCGAACGACGCCATCTGACGCTGTCGTCGTTCCGCGTCACCCGCACCGAAGAGGCCATCGGAGACCTCGAAGAGACCTGGCTCGATGAGTAACGATCGTGCGTACAGCATGAGTTGATGTGCGCCATGCCGGTTTTACCGCTCCATGACTGCGAGTTGACTGGCTATGGCGAGAGCGTTTCGCGGCGTCACACAGACCACGGGGCCCCTGCCGCCGCGAACGTACTCACCCCATGGGCCCCCGACGGGGAACACCGTGAAACCTTCCATACGTCCGCGGCGCATGGCCGCACTGCCGCGCACGGCGGTCGCCGTGGCCTGCGCCTCGATCATGTCGCTCGGCGCCCTGACGCCGCTGGCGCAGGCCGCGCCGAGGCCGCCCAAGCCTCTCGACCCGGGCATGCCGTGCTTCGAGTACTTCGACCTCCTCGAAGACATGGCCGGCGTCGTCGACCTCCCCACAGAGGACCACTCGCGCCCGGCTTCCGAGCGGGACACGTACGAGTACGAGAACCCCGCCAAGAAGTGGGACGGTCTCGGCCCCGCCTTCTCCCGAGGAGGAGGCCCGGCTGGGGAAGCTGAAGCGGAAGCCGCCGAAGTCCAAGCCCATCGACCGGATTTACTGGACCTGGATCAACGCGAAGAAGACTCCCAAAACCAGAGTGTGGGACGACTGGTCGCACGGGCGGGACGCGCGGATGATCCGCAATGCGGGCAACGACCCACGCGGTAAGGCGTTCGAGAAGAAGTTCATCCGGGATCATGGTCTGACCAGCAAGGGCTGGATCTGTCAGAAGGAAGTGATCTTCACCGATCCCGACACCGGTCTTCCGCACCGCCGCCAGTTGGACGCCTACCACGAGAAGTCCGGACGGATCATCGAGATCAAGTCCAACGGCGAAATGAGCGAGACGCAAATGCCGAAGGACCGTGCTTGGGCGAAGGATCCCAAGTGGAAGGGCACCTCGTGGCAGAGCGTGTTCGCTGAGCCGCAGAAGCCGGCGACCCGCGAATTCCTCCACGAGCAGCGCAAGATCGCGCAGGAGAACGGCCGGGAGGGCACGTCCTACGACTACAGCTCTGACCAGGTCGAAAAGGCCCCCGCTGGGTGTGCGCCCACCACCACGCCCCTGGCCCCCGCGGGCAAGGCGCCGTGCGGTGTGCGGTGTGCGGTACAAGTCGAAGGACATGCAGGCCCCCGGCCGTCCCGGCATCGCCGGCGGCGGCGGTGCCAACGACGCGATCCGCGAGTCCCGGCCCACGCCGAAGGACATGCAGGAGTTCCTCAAGCGCAAGAACCTCGCCAACCCCGGGCTCTCCCCGCGGGGTCCGGGCGGGGTGGACTTCACCACCCTGGAGCTGCGCTACGTCGGCAAGCCCGTCAAGGGAAAGGGCCTCGACTACTCCCGCATGTATTAAGGATAGAAGAGGTTCAGTGCTCGCAGAGGGAGAATTCTCGTTCGTAGAGCTGCTCGTTGTGTTCGTCGACGAAGAACTTGCGTTCCTGCATGAGTTGTTCGCGGTAGTTCTTGGCCTGTTCAAGCGTCATGGTCGAGGTGTCGGACCATGGTTGTTGCGGTGGCACATCGGATGTCGAGACGATCTTTTCCGACGGGTCGACCAGGAAGAACGCAAGAATTTTGCGGTATCCCGGGCGGGTGGGGTCCGTGAGGCGGAATGAGCCGACGCGGTGTTGCAGGATGTTCGGGAACGCCAGGCAGCGGCCCGCTGGGGTCGATGTCGATCCCAGCATCTGGTTCAGTGCGCCTTCGTCCTCCAGGCCGTAGACCTCACGCAGGCCGTTGTCGTCGTTCTGTTCGTAGCGCGGGTCGTCGAGTGCCGCCCGGAAACTCAGCCGGCTTTCGGTGATGTTCTCGCTGTCCCAGTAGTAGATGCCGGTCGAGACGATCCGCTCGTTCATCATCCCCTCGACATGCCAGGAACCGCCGGGGTACTCGGGCTTGTCCGGGGTGAGATGAATGGTGGCGAGCTTGACGATGACCTGGAGACGGCGGCCGCGCAGGTCGACTCGGGCGGATTCATCGGGCAACTCGGGCGGGGTGAAGTCCGGGGCGTCCGGGATGGCCGGGCGGCGGTTTTCCCACGAGTCGTCCTGGGACTCTTCCCATGCACGGAGGGCTTCCGCGTAGACCCCATCATCACTGTAGGAGGATTTTTCCGGATACTCCGGCTCCGAGTCGTACCACCCGAAAGGATCGGCCTCGATCCGCAGGGGCCGCGGATGGCGCAGATCGGTGAGCACGTTCTCCAGCAGCGGGCGCAAGCACGCGAACAAGTCTGGCAGGACGGAGGCTAGTTCGCGATGAGTCTCGGGGTGGACGTTGTTGACGTACGAACGGAAGGCGACATCGCCGTCGTCACTGACGTCGACGTCCGTGGGTAGCCACTGGAATTTCTCCGAGAATTCATACTTCGAGTAGCGGTCCGTCGGGTTCTGCCAAGCCCTCTCAGGTGCACCGCTCACCTCTCGCACCAGGCAGAACAGTGAGGGATGAACCAGATCCAGTACCTGGCCGTCGGATCCGGGATGCCAGTCCTGTTCTGCTTCAGGGACCTGCTCCAGAACCCGAACCGCCTCGCGCAGCCGGGATCTGAGCTTGTCGTCGACCATTGTGTCCGACTGCCACACCCCGTCGACGGCGGACACCTCGACGCCGGTTCGTCCGTCCCGCAGTGCGGCGTAATGCAGGAGTTCGGCAAGCACGTAACGAACCTGCGCTTCGGTGAGGCCCTGGGCGACCGCTTCTTGCGTCCACCTGGTGACGATGTCGGCATCGTTCATCTTGTCGAACCACCCCGGCTTCGCCCGAATGAGTGCGCTGCACTGCATCATCTGAAGTTCCCGCAGCGTTCGGGGTGTCGCGAAGGATATGGAACGGGAAGCATGAAAGGGCAGCGGGAAAGCAGACAGGCCAGTCAATTCTCTTGGTCCTCACAGTCGGTGTGCGGTGGCGGGAAGGATACTTCAGCAGACTGACACCGCGGGTGGTCCCTGTCATCGCTGGTCCGGGAGCCAGGGCTTCGACGTAGTCGCGTGATGTCCCCTTCGCGCTCGTCCGAGGCCGAGGAGCGCGAGGGGGAGGCGGGGGTTGCAGGCGTTGCGGCGTAGGCCAGCCGTGATGTCTTTCACTCCGGCCGTGCGGAGGGACCCGATGGCGAGCCTTGGAGCTTGAGTGGGTCTGGCTGTAGTCGGCCTGTCACACCGTCACAGATAGCGAAAGCAGGGTGAGTCGGGTCCTGGACACAGGAAGCCCGCGGCCGTGGGTGATCATGACTGTTCTCTGCGCAGCTTGATCACCTGGACACGTCCGCTTGGACGGCAGTGAGCAGGGCCTGCTTGAAGCAGCTCAGCATCCGCCAAGGTGACCGGAGTTCACGCCTTCGAGCGTAGATGAGCCAGGAGACCTGCTCGACGAGCTCGTACGGGACGTTGAGCATGGAGGGATACGGAACCAACAGGGCCCCTCGGTCGCCGGTGTGATGGGTGAGATCATCGCGCCAACGACGAAGGCCCTGTCCTGTCACGACCTCCGCCCACCAGGCCATTTCACCCCTGCCACACAGGATGAAAGAGGCTCATTCAGTGCTTCCTTCGGCATTGCGCTTATCTGTGCGCCTGTTCGTAGGCGTCTCTGATGGCGCCGGGAATCCGTCCACGTGGTGCTACGTCGTAGCCCTGGCGCCGGGCCCATTCACGGACGTCCTCCGAATCCATCGGTCCGGTGGCCGGGGCAGTATTGATCGCGTGAGCCCGTCGCCGGTCTTCAGGGGTGTATCTGGACGGATGGAAAGACGGCGGACTCTCGAGAAGGTCGTCAGGGAAAAACGGCACGTCGAGGGCGCCCTCGCAGAGCCTTCTCAGGAATGCGGTGATGACGCCATCAAATGTGAACCAACCGTTCCCGCTGGCCTCGCTTATTGCGATTTTCCACAGGTCTGGATTGCTTTTAGGTTCGGCCACCCAGAAGACGTATTCTCCATTGCCTGTTACTGCGGCCGGCTGAAGCGACGTGCTGGGACACGGAAGACTGTAGTCGGTCCACTCGCGTCGCTTTTCAAGCGACGCGAGGATTTTCGGTGTCTGCACCTCGATATCGATCGTCTCGGGGTATGCCTGGGGTTGGTAGAGGGACACGAAATCGCAGAAACCGGCCCGTATTCCTCGAAGAGTCTCTTGTAGTCGCCCGGGAGCCTGATGCCCAGCCCTTGTTCTACTGAGTCCCAGGCAGGCGGAGCTTGACCTGAACGGTCCACGGGTGGAGGGCATAGGCGTTTGAGCTGTTCCAAGTCGTTCATCACCCGTCCAGGTGAGCCTAGTTTTCGAATTTCTTATCGAAGAGGAGATTGCCGCGGTGGTCGAATGCCTCCATCTGAATCCACTTGGGTATTTTTGGATTGTCGTCAGCGTATTCTAGATAGACATTACAGGTGGCGCTGCCATGCTTTCTCACCTGCCCGTAGACCATGGCTTCATATTTACTCATCTGTGGGGTGTTGGTCGGATTCTGAGAGATGGTCAATAGGTTATCGTCCTCGTCTCCGGTGCCGCCGAGACGATTGGCGAGCATGTGGCCTCGCGCGTGTCCGTAGTCCTCGCCCAGGAATCCGGGGGATGTATGCTCTGTTTCGCTCCCGTACCTTCGTCCAGCATATCCGGATTAATCGTCACGTTCATTTCGTAGTGGCCGCCGCGGTGGTCTCTATGCCATTGAACGTGCCCGCCCCAGGTGACGTCTTGCCTGCACTTTTCGGCAAGGCCCAGGGGGTCGGTGAATGCGAGTGGATCATCGACGTAGGTGTAATGGTTGGCTGCGGGACCAAGGCCAAGCGGGTCCGGAGAAAGGTAGCGGCCGACCTCCGTGTCGTAGTAGCGGTTGAAATTGTAGTGAGAGGCCGGTTTCCCGGTCGTGATCTCTGCTTGACGCCGCGGGTCATGCTGTCGTCCATGTGCTTGGCGGCCTTCCTGAGGCCGCCCTCAATGCCGTCCATGACCTTGTCGATCATGATGTTGGCAGCATTGGCGATGGCATCCTTGCCGCGGGTACGCCCGTGGTGGCTCTTGGCCCGGCCGAGTTTGCCGCCCGCCTTGTTGCGGAACGTGCCGCTGGCGCTCTGCAACCCCGTGACGACGTCGTCATGTGCTTGTTCGTCGAAGCTGAAGCCGCCACTGCCTCCGCCTCCACCGGCCCCTCCGCCGCCTCCACTGCCGCCGGCGCTGAGGAGTCCCATCGGCTGGTCCGCTGCTGACTTGGCGGCGTCCCTGGCGTGATCCACCTCCTGGCTGAAGCCTTCCTTGCCTGCCTTCGCGGTGCGGCTCAGGTCCACGCCGTCCTGCACGCCCAGGGCATTCGCGCCGAGCTGCACGACCAGGTCCCCGACCATCGCACCGAGCGCTTCCTCGACAGGGGCGGCCGAGGTCGACGGCCCGGCCGACGAGGAATTCGGTGCGGCGGCGGGGCACGAAGACCCCGGGATCCACGGC
>NZ_JBEZJZ010000086.1:0-35637 GCF_040651455.1 Streptomyces sp. NPDC048483 | reverse complement strand
GTGTGAGGGCACCTGCTCCACCGCCGGCATGACCAACCCCAAGCGCCAGTGGCCGGTCAAGGAGCCCGGAGCCGCTCCGGGCGCGCCGCCGACTGCTGCACAGGGCTGCTGCGCAGAGGCGCTGCACAAGTGCAGTCCAGGGGGTTTCCCCTACGGGCAGGTTGGGGGTTCGTCGGGAACCCCTGGCCTGCCCTCGCCGTTTACCGTGGAGGGACAGGGCGCGGGGGACGGACCGGCGCCGCCGAGACTGCTGGGGAGAGCTCATGGAAGTAGCTGTCGCCGTCTTCGCGCTGCTCTTTGTGCTGCTCGTCGCGGCCGGGGTGTTCGTGACCGTCAAGGCCGTCACGGCGGCCAAACGCGGTGTGGACCGTACGGTCGCCCAGGCGCGGCGCACCGTCGAGGACACGAGCTTGCGGGCGCGCCGGCTCACCCAGCCGGGCGTGGTCGGCGAGCTGGCGCAGCTGCGGCTCTCACTGCGCACCTCCATGCGTGCGACACAGGAAGTGCTGCGCAGCGGCTCCGCGGACGACGCCTCCCTCAGCGAATCGCTCAGCCTCTTCGAGCGCCTCAGCGCCCATGGCCATGAGCTGGACGACGAGCTCAGACGCCTGGAACGCGAGCCCGACCGCGCCACCATCACGGCCCGCCTGCCGGACCTGCGCGAGCGTACGGAGCGGATCACGCACTCCGCGGAGTCTCTTCGCTGGGCGGCCCGCGACCGGGCCCGGAAGTTCGCGGACGATGATCTGGCGGCGCTGAGCGATCAGATCGATGTCGAGGCGGGTGCGCTGCGGCACTGGACGCACGAGCCGGCGGGGGAGCCGGTGCAGCAGCCGGTCGGGGATCCGGCGGGACAGGGACGTAATGCGGGCGCGGCCGACGGCCCGTACACCTGGGATCCGACGGGCGACGAAGCCCCGGCGATCACGGCCCGGGATCCGCGCAGCCGGCCGACATATTCGTGGGAGAAGGCGCCTGAGGCGGAGGGGATCCCCCGGGCGGAGGGCGCGCCGGGGACGAAGGGGACGCCGGCCTGACCGCACAACCGGCGAGGGGGAGGGGTTCGGGCGGGCGGGACGGGGGATGAGGAGAAGGCCATGGGGTTGACGGCGCCCGCCGTAGGTCTCTTGGCAGAGCCTTGGCCAAACATGGAAGATCTTGGGGAGGGGCCCGCACTGTCGGGTGCCGGGTTCCCCGGCTAACCTCCCAGTCATGTCCCGCCATGTCGCCATCGTCACCGATTCCACGGCCTACTTGCCGCGGGCGGCAATCGAGCGTCACCAGATCACGGCCGTACCACTGACCGTCGTCCTGGGGAACCAGGCGCTGGAAGAGGGCACCGAGATCTCCGCGAGATCCGTCGCCCAGGCGCTGCAGAAGCGCCGCGCCGTGACGACCTCGCGGCCCAGCCCCGCGACCTTCGCGGACACCTATCGTGCGGTCGCGGAGAGCGGCGCGAGCGGCATCGTCTCGCTGCACCTGTCCTCGGAGTTCTCCGGCACCTATGACGCGGCGGTGCTCGCGGCCAAGGAGGCGCCGGTGCCGGTACGTGTCGTGGACACCGGGATGGTCGCGATGGCCCTCGGGTTCTGCGCCCTCGCGGCCGCCGAGGTGGCGGAGAGCGGCGGGGATGTGGACGAGGCGGTGGCGGCCGCGGAGAAGCGGGCCTCGGGCACCTCCGCCTATTTCTACGTCGACACCCTCGACTACCTGCGGCGCGGCGGCCGGATCGGCGCGGCACAGGCGCTCCTCGGCTCGGCGCTGGCCGTCAAGCCGATTCTCCAACTGGCCGACGGGCGGATCGAACTGCTGGAGAAGGTCCGTACGGCGTCCAAGGCCATCGCACGGCTGGAGGAGATCGCCGCGGAGCGGGCGGGGGAGGGCGAGGTCGATATCGCGGTCCACCATCTCGCGGCGGCGGAACGTGCGGACGCGCTGGCCCAGCGGCTTCGGGAGCGCGTGCCGGGGCTGCATGAGCTGCATGTGAGCGAGGTGGGTGCGGTGATCGGCGCGCACACGGGGCCGGGGTTGCTGGGGGCTGTGGTCTCACCGAGGTGAGGGGCGCGTCCGGGGGCTCCTGTGGGTGACGTAGTTATCCACAACTGGCCTGATATCCACGGAAATTGAGGCCGCCCGGCGAGATCGGCGCGAGGTGCTTAGCGTCGGGGTCATGGACTCTCGATCTGCTGCGTCGTCTCTGTTCGTTTCTGTCGATTCGCCGGTGGTGGCTCCGTCGGCTTCATCGGGCCCGGGGGGCTCGGTGGCGGTTTCGGCTCCGTCGGCTTCCGCGCCTCCGCCGTCCGCCGCTCCGTGGTCCGTGCCTGCGCCGTCCGCCTCGTCGGCTTCCGGCGCGTCGGGTTTGTCGATTCGGGAGCGGGCCGCCGCGTTGTTCGCCGATGCGGGAGCCGGGCCCGCTGCCGTGGCCACGAGCGCGCCACCGGATTCTCCCGATCCACCGCTACGCCGCCCCGGCCAGCCGAGAGACCGAGAAGGCCGCTCCTCGCTCCGTCCGCCCGATCCGCCGAGTCCCGGCCGACGGGAACGGCTCTGGCTCGCGGCGCGTGAACGGCTGCCGCTGTGGGTGCAGTTACGGTGCGGCACCGACCCGAAGGCACTCGCCGCTCTCGCCCTGGTGCTGGTGGTGGCCGTGGGGTTCGCCGTACAGCACTTCTGGGGCGCGGGCCCTGAGCCGGTACGTGCCCCGGCGGCCGTGCGGAAGGACATGACACCGGGCGCCGGGGCCGGGCAGTCGTCCTTGTCGCCGTCTCTCTCGCCATCCGTCTCGTCACCTGGTGCGACGGCGGGCGGCCCGTCGGGCGGTCCGGGACGTGAGCTGGTGATCGATGTCACGGGCAAGGTGCGGCACCCCGGGATCCACCGGCTGCCGCCGGGGTCGCGGGTGACCGATGCGTTACGGGCCGCGGGCGGTGTGCTGCGCGGGACGAGCACCCGTGGGCTGAACCGGGCGCGGCTGCTGGCCGACGGCGAACAGATCGTGGTGGGCGGGACGACTGCAGGGAGTACGGCGGGAAGTACGACGGATGCCACGAGCGGTGCGGCGGGGATGGGCGGCGCCGGGAGCGGGCCGCCGGGTGGCGCGGGCGGGCCGGCCGGACCGGTCAGCCTGAGCGCGGCGACCGAGCAGCAACTCGACACCCTCCCCGGCGTGGGGCCCGTGCTCGCCCGTCACATCATCGAATTCCGCACCCAGCGCGGCGGATTCACGTCCGTGGACCAGCTCCGCCAGGTGACCGGGATCGGCGATCGCCGGTTTGCCGATCTCCGTCCCTTGGTGCAGCCATGACCACCCCGCGTGCCCCGGTGCATGCCTCCGCGCAGTCGCCGTACGGGGACTCGGACCCGCATCAGGAGGGGCCGGCCGACCTCCGGCTGGTCGCGCCGGCGCTGGCGGCCTGGGGCGCCGCGGCGGCGGGCCTGGGCGCACCGGGCGAGGTGGTGGCGGTGCTCTGCGCCGGGGCCGTGGTCCTCGCGGTGCCGGCGTTGCGGGTGGCGGTGGTGCGGCGGCGGGGTGCCCGAGCTGCCCGGCGCTGGTCGGCCGGTGCGTTCGTTGCCCTGGCGGCGGTGTTGCTGTGCGCCGCGGCCGGGGCCGCGTCGGCGGCGTTGCATGCGGCGGATCTGCGGCGGGGACCGTTGCCGGGCTGGGCGCAGCGCTATGCGCGGGTCACGGTCGAGCTGGAGGTCACCGGCGATCCCCGGCTGACCCGGCCCAAGGTGCGCGGTTCCCAACGGACGCCCCCGGCGGTGGTGTTCACCGCCGATGCCGTCCGGGTGGCCGCACCGGACGGCGCGGTGACCGCCGTCCGTACGCCGGCGCTGGTCGTCGTACAGGGCCACGGCCGCGGGCAGACGGGCGGCGAGGCGCGCGACGGGCCGTCCGCGGCGTGGCGCGGGTTGCTGCCGTCGACCCGTATCCGGGTGGTGGCGCGTGCCGCCCCGCCGCTGTCGCCGACCGACCAGGTCGCCGCCGTGCTGCGGGTCAGCGCCGATGCGCCACCGGTCAGGAGTGGCTCGCCGTCCACCCTTCAGCGGCTGGCCGGCAGCCTGCGCGCCGGGCTCCGCGAGGCCTCCGACGGGCTGCGCCCCGATGCCCGTGCGCTGCTGCCCGGCCTTGTCGTGGGAGACACCTCGCGGGTGCCGCCGGACCTGGACGACGCCTTCCGGGCCACCGACCTGACGCATCTGCTCGCCGTCTCCGGCAGCAACCTGACCATCGTGCTCGCCCTCCTGATCGGCCCGCCGCATCTCGCGCTCCGCGCCGAACGCCGCGGTCTGGCGCCGCGGCTGGGCCTGTCGCTGCGGGGTACGGCCTTCATCGGCGGCGCACTCGCGCTCGCCTTTGTCGTGGTGTGCCGGCCGGACCCGAGCGTGCTCCGGGCCGCCGCCTGCGGGCTGATCACCCTGCTCGCGATCGGCAGCGGCCGCCGGCGCTCGCTGCTCCCCGCGCTCGCCGCCGCGGTCCTGCTGCTGGTGCTCTACGACCCCTGGCTCGCCCGCAGCTACGGCTTTCTGCTCTCCGTCCTGGCGACCGGCGCGCTGCTTCTGCTCGCCCCGCGCTGGAGCGCCGCCCTCCAGCGTCGCCGGGTACCGCCCCGCCTGGCCGAGGTGCTGGCCGCGGCGGCCGCCGCACAGGCGGTCTGCGCACCCGTCGTCGCCGTGCTCGCCGCCCGGGTCGGCCTGGTCGCCGTGCCCTGCAACCTGCTCGCCGAACTGGCCGTGGCTCCGGCCACCGTGCTCGGCTTCGCCGCCCTCGCCATCTCCCCGGTCGCGCCACCGGTCGCCCACGCACTGGCGTGGTGTGCGGCCTGGCCCGCCGAAGGCATCGCAGCAATCGCCCGTACGGGCGCGTCGCTGCCCGGAGCGGAGCTCGGATGGCCGGGGGGCTGGCCGGGCGGCCTGCTGCTGGCGGGCGCCACCGTCGTCCTGGTGACGGTCGGCCGCCGACTGCTGCGCCGCCGCTGGCTCTGTGTGCTCTGCGCCCTGGCTCTGGTCCTGGCGATCTGCCGCCCCGCCCCGTTCACCCGTATCCTCACCGGCTGGCCGCCACCGGGATGGCGGGCTGTGGTCTGCGATGTCGGGCAGGGGGACGGCCTGGTACTGGCCGCTGGGGACGGTACGGCACTCGTCGTCGACACCGGCCCCGAGCCCCAGGCCATCGACCGCTGCCTGACCGACCTGGGCATCCGCCGCATCCCACTCCTGGTGCTCACCCATTTCCACGCCGATCACGTGGACGGCCTCCCCGGCGCGCTGCACGGCCGCGCAGTCGGCGCCATTGAGACCACCACGCTCGACGAGCCCCCAGGACAGGCCGAGTTCGTACGCCGCCGGGCCGCGGGCGCCCGGGTGCCGGTCATCCGCGCCCTACCGGGGGAGCGCCGCCGCCTGGGCCCACTGACCTGGGAAGTTCTCTGGCCGCCGGCTCCCGTGCCGCCGGGAGCGGCCGTATCGGCGCCGCTGCCGCCCGGCCCCAACGACGCCAGCGTCACCCTGCTCGTCCGTACGGGCGGGCTGACCCTCCTCCTGCTCGGCGATCTCGAACCACCCGCTCAGCAGGCCCTGCTGACCGCTCACCCCGAACTGTCCTCCGTGGACGTCGTCAAGGTGGCCCACCACGGCTCCGCCTACCAGGACCCGCAGCTGATACGACGCCTGGCGCCGCGCCTGGCCATGGTATCCGCCGGCGCCGGCAACCCGTACGGACATCCGGCGCCCCGCACCATCGAGGCGCTGCGTGCCCAGGGTGCCCGGGTGCTGCGGACCGACACCGACGGAGCCATCGCGGTCCTGGGCCCCCGTGACCGGCTGTCCGCGACGGTTCGTGGCCGCCGTGTCCGTGGCCGCCGAGGCCTCAGGCGCGGGCTCAGGGGCGGCAGACGGCGTCCGGCAGGCTCTGCCGGTCGGCGCAGGGCACGTGCTTGTACATCCGCATGATGTTCTTCGCCGTGTCGGAGTCCATGAATGCCAGGAACTTCGCGGTCAGTGAGCCGTCCTCGGGCCGCCCGTATGTGTAGAGGTACTCCACCGTCCAGAAGGGGTAATCACGTTGCTGTCCCCACTCGATGTCCGGCTCATGTCCGTCCAGCCGGACGCTGACCAGGTGCGGCCGCTTCGCCGCCGCGTACACCTCGGCGTAGCCGATCGCGCCCGGCACCCGGTCCACCGCGTCCAGCAGGCTCTTGGTGCTGTTCACCTCGCAGCGCGTCAGGCGCGCTCGCTCGTCGCGGTCCTTGTCGCCGCAGTCGTACGACGACACGACCCCCGGCTCCGAGCGGTGCAGCGCGGACGTCTCGAACGCCCGGCGGGTGCCCGAGCCGGCGTCCCGGCTGACGAGGTGGATCGTCAGGTCGTTGCCGTGCACCTGCTTCCAGTTGGTGTACGTCCCGTCATAGATCTTGCGGACCTGGTCGACGGTGAGGTCATCGACCCCGGCCTTCTCGTTCGCCACCAGACTGAGCAGGATGACGCCCACCCGCTCGCCCTCCAGCCGCCGGTAGAGGGACGGCGCAGGCACATCCGATACGGCGATGAAGCCGGGACCCTCGGTGGTCGCGGGCTTGCCCTCCCGGTTGAGGCTGCCCAGGCCGGACAGGCTGCCGCTCTCCGAAACGGTGATGGCGGCGCCCCCGCACCGGGCCCGGTACTGCCGGGCGATCTCCCGCATCGGCGGGGCGAAGGCCGTGGACCCGTCGATGGTCAGCCGCCCGGCGGCGCACTCGCTGGGCACCGGCGTCGCACGGCCGTTGAGCAACAGCCCGCCGAGCAGTCCCAGCAGGACGATGAAGGTGCCCCCCAGGGCGAGGCTGAGCTTGCGCGGCCCCCAGCGCTGGGCGTTGCGCCGAATCCGCCCGCCGCTGATGAACCCACCCACGGTCACCTCGCCGAGACCGCCGCCGGTGCCGGAGCGGCCACCGGCCCCGGACCCACCTCCGGCTCCGTCCCCAGGGCCCGAGAGCAACACCAGCAACTTGAAGTGATCGCGCTTGTTCAACGGCACCCTGGGGACGTGCAGCCGACCGCCGTCGTGCCGCAGCCCGCCGCCGTTGCGGGTCAGCATGCTCACCAGATCCGTCGGGTTGGCGTCCGGCACCTCGACCCCGATGACGGTGCGGCCGGCGAACTCGACGGTCAGTGGCTCCTGGTAGTCCTGCCGGACGATGTCCTTGCCGCCGTCGTTCTCGAACCGCAGCAGCGCCAGCGTGGCATCGCTGATCTCCTGGTCCTGCCGCAGCGGCCCCGCCCGTCGAACCGTTCGCCGACCGCAGGCACCTGACCGACCCGCGGGCGCTGCGCGCCTACGCCCATCCCACCCGCATGGAGCTGGTCGGGCTGCTGCGCCGCGAAGGCCCGCTGACCGCGACCCTCGCCGCCGAGCTGACCGGGGAGTCCGTCGCCAGCTGCTCGTACCACCTGAGGATGCTTGCCAAGTACGACTTGGTGGAGCAGGTCGGGGGCGGGCGCGGGCGGGAGAAGCCCTGGCGGGCGACCGCGCAGTTCACCGACTGGCCGGACCACTCCGACGATCGGGCGGTCGCCGAGGCCTCCACGGCCCTGCAGATTGCCCTCGCCGAGAATTACTTGGCCAAGATGACCCGCGCCCTGGAGCAGCGCCACACCCTGCCCCACGCATGGCAAGAGGCCGAGCAGTTCGGCGACATCTCGCTCTACCTGACCGCGCCGGAACTCGCCGAACTGGGCGAGCGGATCACGGAATTGCTGGCGCCCTATGTGCCACGCCTGTCGGACCCGGCATCCCGCCCGGCCGACGCGCGACTGGTCAGCCTCCTGCGCGTCGCCTTCGTCCGCCACGGCGAGAGGGGGGCGGGCGCGCCGGCCGGAGCCTGCGACGAGGGTGCTCCTTCCACACCCGGCGAAGGCGCCTCATGAGGTCCTTATCGGCCCGCCTCCCTGTCCTGCTGCGCGAGCGCGCGTACCGCCGCTTCTGGGCGGCTCACTCGGTCTCGCTCATCGGCGACCAGATTTCCCTGATCGCGATCCCGCTCGCCGCCGTCCTCGTCCTGCACGCCGATGCCGCCGACATGGGCCTGCTCAAGACCGCCGAGCTGCTGCCGGCCTTGCTGCTGAGCCTCGCCGCGGGTGCCTGGGTGGACCGGCGGGCCCGGCGCCGTCGGGTGATGATCACGGCCGATCTGCTGCGTGCGCTGCTGGTCGTCTCGCTGCCCGTCGCGTATGCCGTGGACGCCCTCACCTTCGCCCAGCTCTACGCCATCGCCTTCACGGTCGGCGCGCTCACCGTCCTCTTCGACGTCTGCAACGCCACTGTCTTTGTCTCGCTTGTTCCCGCGGACCGCTTCGTCACCGCAAACGCCCTGCTCAACGGCGCTCGCGCGATGGCGTTCGTCGGTGGCCCCGGAGTGGGCGGCATGCTGGTCCAGCTGCTCGCCGCACCGGTGGCACTGCTCGCCGATGCGCTGACCTTCCTCTGCTCCGCCGTCCTGCTGGCGCGTATCGAACCGGTCGAACCTCCGCCCGCGCCGCCGGTCAAGGGCTACTTCACCGAGGGGGTGCGCTGGACGCTGCGCCACCCCACGATGCGCGCGCTATTCGCCGCTTCCGGGACGGTGCAGTTCTTCAACCTGATGTTCCACACACTGTTCGTGCTCTATGCGACCACCGAACTCGGCCTCGATGCAGGCGTGTTGGGGGCGGTGCTGGGGGCCGGTGCGGTCGGTGGCCTTATCGGGGCGGCCGTCGCGGGCCGGGCCGTGCGCGCTCTCGGCCTCGGGCCGACCATCCTCGTCGGCTTTGCAGGCTTCACCGTCCCGCTGCTGCTCGTCCCTTTGGCAGGCGGATCCGACCCCCAGGTCATCGCGCTGCTCTTCCTTGCCGAATTCCTGTCCTCTGTCGGCGTGATGCTCCTCGGCATCGCGTCCGGCTCGCTGATCGCCGCACTGACGCCGGACGCCCTGCGCTCCCGTATATCCGGCGCCTCCCGCACCCTGAACTACGGCTTCCGCCCCTCGGCGCCCTGGCCGGCGGCGGGCTCGGTACGGTCCTGGGCCTGCGCCCCACCCTCTGGACGGCCACTGTCGGCGCCACCCTGTGCCTCCTGTGGCTGCTGCCGTCCTCGGTACCCCGAATACGTACCCTGCCGACCCGCACACCCGCCACTCCGCCCCCACTGGGCAGCGGCAGGGGGTCGAACCAGGACCCCCAACCTCCAGATTCGATACACTCCCCGTCATGAGGATGAGTGAGGGCGTCGAGTGGGGCCTGCACTGTTGTGTGACGCTGGCCTGGCTGGAGGGCGAGGGGCCGGTGTCGACCGCGCGGCTCGCGGCGTCCTTCGAGCTGCCGCAGGCCTATCTCAACAAGCGGCTGCAGGCGCTGGTGCGTGCGGGGATCCTGAGTTCCACCCCCGGTGCGCGCGGCGGCTTCCGGCTTGCGCGGCCGGCGGAGCGGATCACTCTCATGGATGTTGTCGCGGCGATCGAGGGTACGGAGGACGCCTTCCGCTGTGCCGAGATCCGGCGCCGGGGCTCCGGTGCCGAGGCCCCCGACGGGGCGTACGGCCGCCCCTGCGGCATCTCGACGGCCATGCGCAAGGCCGAGCTGGCCTGGCGCCGCGAGCTGGCCGCCCAGACCATCGCCGATGTCGTCGCCGGTACGCCCGCCGCGGTGGCCGACCGCACGCGCCGCTGGTTTGCCTCGGAGCGGACACGTACCGGATGAACGCCGCACATCCGACGGACGCCGGGGGAGCGCACCACATAGACACCACACACCGCACAGACACCACACACCACACACCACACACCACACACCACACGGCCCTCGACGCTTACCTCCACCGCATCGGCGCCGTCCGTCCCGCCGCTCCCGATGCCGACGTGCTGCGCGCCCTGCACCTGAGCCACCTGCGGAACGTGCCCTTCGAGAACCTCTCCGTCCACCTCGGCGAGGAGATCGTGCTCGCCGAACGGCCGCTGCTCGACAAGATCGTCGGCGCCCGTCGCGGCGGATTCTGCTACGAACTCAACGGAGCGTTCGCCACGCTGCTCGGCGCCCTCGGCTACGACGTCGGGCTACTGGCCGCCCGCGTCTTCGGGCCCGACGGGCTCGGGATCCCGTACGACCATCTCGCGCTGCGCGTCCGCCTACCCGGCGGGTCGTGGCTCGCGGACGTCGGATTCGGCAAGCACAGCCACCGTCCGCTGCGGCTGGACAGCCGTGCCGACCAGTCCGACCCCGGCGGTGTCTTCCGTATCGAGGAGACGCCGGACGGCGAGCTCGACGTCCTCCGCGACGGCACCCCGCAGTACCGCCTCTAACAACGCCCGCGCGTCCTCGCCGACTTCGAGGCCGGGTGCTGGTGGCATCGCACCTCGCCCCGATCCCACTTCGTCCGTTCCCTGGTCTGTTCGCGGCTGACGGAGACCGGCAGTCGGCTCACCCTCTCCGGCCGTACGCTCGTGATCACCGGGCCGGACGGCACCCGTGACGAGCGCCGGCTGACCGAGGGCGAGGTGCTCCCCCACTTCGGCATCATCCTGGAACGGGAACCCGTGGTGCCCGGCTAGGGCGCGTCGGTCATGTTCCACTCCGCGCGTCCGCGTGCGCCGGAGTCCGCCCAAACGACCGACACAACCCCGCAATCACCCGCCCCCGGACCGCCGGGCGCTGCCTACTCTGCCTCCCGCCACCCCTCGTACTCCGCCGCGAGCCCGTCCAGCCGCGCCGGGTCGAAGGCGGCGTCCGGGTCCTCGACCACCACCAGCCACTGCGCGTCCTCCGCGTCGTCCTCGCCGGCCAGGGCGTCCCGTACGAGCTGGGGCTCTTCGCGGAGACCGAGACGTTCGGTCAGCTGCTCCGCCAGCTCCTCTGCCGCATCGCGGTCGGGCAGGACCAGGACATGCCGTAGGTGTTGTGCATCGCTCACCGGACCATTGTCCGGCAGGGGAGCACGGGCCGGGACGGCGGTGTCAGTGGGGCGTGGGATGCTGGACCGCGATGGCCAGGAATGCAGCTCACGACGACCCGCTCGCCCCCGTCACGATCGCCGTGGGCCAGGAGGACCTGCTCCTCGACCGTGCCGTGCAGCAGGTGGTGGCGGCCGCCCGCGCCGCCGACGCGGACACCGATGTACGGGACCTCACCTCCGATCAGCTGCAGCCCGGCACCCTCGCCGAGCTCACCAGCCCCTCGCTCTTCGCCGAGCGCAAGGTGGTGGTGGTGCGCAACGCCCAGGACCTGTCCGCGGAGACCGTCAAGGACGTCAAGGGGTTTCTCGGCGCGCCCGCCGAGGAGATCACACTCGTTCTGCTGCACGCCGGCGGCGCCAAGGGCAAGGGCCTGCTGGACGCTGCCCGTAAGGCGGGTGCGCGCGAGGTGGCGTGCCCCAAGATGACCAAGCCGGCGGACCGTCTGGCGTTCGTACGGGGCGAGTTCCGGGCGGTCGGGCGGTCCGCGACGCCGGAAGCGTGCCAGGCGCTGGTGGATGCGATCGGCAGCGATCTGCGCGAGCTCGCTTCGGCCTGTTCACAGCTGACCGCCGATGTCGAGGGCACGATCGACGAGGCCGTCGTCGCGCGCTATTACACGGGCCGGGCCGAGGCGTCGAGCTTCACGGTCGCCGACCGCGCCGTGGAGGGCCGCGCCGCCGAGGCGCTGGAGGCGCTGCGCTGGGCGATGGCCACCGGTGTCGCGCCCGTCATGATCACCAGCGCGCTCGCCCAGGGCGTCCGCGCCATCGGCAAGCTGGCCTCCGCCCCGCGCGGCGCCCGCCCCGGTGACCTCGCCCGCGATCTGGGCATGCCGCCGTGGAAGATCGACCGGGTACGGCAGCAGATGCGCGGCTGGTCGGCGGACGGCGTGGCGACGGCGCTCCGAGCGGTGGCCGCGGCCGACGCGGGGGTGAAGGGCGGCGGGGACGACCCCGAGTACGCCCTGGAGAAGGCCGTCGTTGCCATTGCGCGCGCGGCTCGATCTCGCCGTTGACCCGTCGAACCACCGGCCCACCGGCCCGCCGAACCACCGGCCCACCGGCCCACCGGCCCACCGGCCCACCGGCCCACCGGCCCACCGGCCCACCGGCCCACCGGCCCACCGGCCCACCGGCCCACCGACCCCTTGGCCTCATTTGGCGCGGGCCGGGGCGGCGGCTTCCTCGTGAAGGCCGCCGAACTTAGCTCCGAACCCGCCGCGCGCCCCCGACGCCTGGTGGCCCCGCCGCACCGTTGACGCCCCACCCCCGGCGAGGACCGTCACCGGCTGCCCTCACCGCGCCCCGGACCACGGGCTCCAGACGCCAGACGCCAGACGCCAGACGCCAGACCCCAGACCCCAGACCCCGGGCGCCCGAAGCCCCTGGCGCCCCCAGCCCCCACAGCCGCCAAAGCGTCTCCCACCCCCCACCCCGAGCCATGCCCACCCAACACAGCAAAAGACCCCGCCTCCGCCCCGGGGAAGGGGCGAAGGCGGGGCCTTCGTATCAAGCTTCGCGGCTCTGTCGGCGGAATCCGCCGGCCGGGCCGGGTGCGCCGCACCCGCGTGGCGAACGCAGGCCGTGTGCGGCGCGGTGGTGCACCGATCAAGGAGCGGAGAGAGGGGCCGCTGGGTCCCTGTCGGCAGGGGTGCTGCGGGTCATGCAGTCACGCGAAGGTTCAGCCCTTGAGGCCGGCAACCTTCTTGGCCAGCGCCGACTTCTTGTTGGCGGCGGCGTTCTTGTGGATGACACCCTTGCTGACGGCCTTGTCGAGCTTCTTGGCAGCCTCGGCCTGGGCGGTGGTGGCCTTCTGCAGGTCACCGGCCTCCACGGCCTCGCGGGTGCGACGGATCGCGGTGCGCAGAGTGGACTTGACAGCCTTGTTGCGCTGACGAGCCTTCTCGTTGGTCTTGATCCGCTTCATCTGGGACTTGATGTTCGCCACGAAAGAGCCTTTTCAGGTTCGTTGGAGTTTCGAGTTGCGCCGCGCACGAGAGAGGGCACGCAGCGCAGTGGACCAGGCTACCAGCAGGGCCTACGGCGTCCCAAACCGGACCGGGGCCGGTCGGCCGAGGACCGCCCCGAAGCCACCCGAGCCGGCCCCAAAGCCCTCCGGGCCCCGCCCCCAAAGCCCCTCCGGGCCCGGCTCCTGAGCCGCCCGAGCCGGCGCCGAAGCCACCCCGAGCCCTCCCCCTCAAGCCCCCGAACCCGCGCCCACCCCGCCCAAACCATCCGGCCCCCGTTGCTCATGGGACCATGGGGGAGACGTCACACATCCGAGTCCCGCCTACCCGCGTTCACTGAATGGACCCTGCGTGCCCGCGACCCCTACGAACGTGCCGGAGCCGAGCCGTACCGACCCGGCTCTCCTCCGTAACTTCTGCATCATCGCGCACATCGACCACGGCAAGTCGACGCTCGCCGACCGGATGCTCCAGCTCACCGGTGTCGTCGACCAGCGGCAGATGCGCGCGCAGTATCTCGACCGCATGGACATCGAGCGCGAGCGCGGCATCACGATCAAGTCCCAGGCGGTCCGGCTGCCCTGGAGCCCCAGCGAGGGCGAAGAGCGCAGTGGTACCACCCACATCCTCAACATGATCGACACGCCGGGCCACGTCGACTTCACCTACGAGGTCTCGCGCTCGCTCGCCGCGTGTGAGGGCTGCATCCTCCTCGTCGACGCCGCCCAGGGCATCGAGGCCCAGACCCTCGCCAACCTCTACCTGGCGATGGAGAACGACCTCACGATCATCCCCGTACTGAACAAGATCGACCTGCCGGCCGCGCAGCCCGAGAAGTTCGCCGCCGAGCTGGCGAACCTGGTCGGCTGCGAGCCCGAGGACGTCCTGAGGGTGTCCGCCAAGACCGGCGTCGGCGTCCCCGAGCTGCTGGACAAGGTGGTCCGCGAGGTTCCGGCGCCCGTCGGCGTCAAGGACGCGCCCGCCCGCGCGATGATCTTCGACTCGGTCTACGACCCGTACCGCGGCGTGGTGACGTATGTGAAGGTCGTCGACGGCACGCTGAGCAAGCGTGAGCGCATCCGGATGATGTCCACCGGCGCCGCGCACGAGCTGCTCGAGATCGGGACGAACTCGCCGGAGATGACGGCCGCCGACGGCCTGTCCGTCGGTGAGGTGGGCTACCTCATCACCGGCGTGAAGGACGTCCGGCAGTCCAAGGTCGGCGACACGATCACGCAGCTCAACAAGGGTGCCCAGGAGGCGCTGGGCGGCTACAAGGACCCGAAGCCGATGGTGTTCTCGGGGCTGTACCCGCTCGACGGATCGGACTACCCGGAGCTGCGCGAGGCACTGGACAAGCTCCAGCTCAACGACGCCGCGCTGGTCTACGAGCCGGAGACCTCCGCGGCCCTCGGCTTCGGATTCCGCGTCGGCTTCCTGGGGCTGCTGCACCTCGAGGTCGTCCGCGAGCGCCTGGAGCGCGAGTTCGGGCTGGACCTGATCGCGACGGCGCCGAACGTGGTCTACCGCGTGGACATGGAGGACGGTACCGAGCACATCGTCACCAACCCCAGCGAGTTCCCGATCGGCAAGATCGACGCGGTGCACGAGCCGGTCGTACGGGCCACGATGCTGGCGCCCAGCGAGTTCATCGGCGCGATCATGGAGCTGTGCCAGACCCGCCGGGGCACCCTGCTCGGCATGGACTACCTCTCCGAGGATCGGGTCGAGATCCGCTACACCCTGCCGCTCGCCGAGGTCGTCTTCGACTTCTTCGACCAGCTCAAGTCCAAGACCCGCGGCTATGGCTCGCTGGACTACGAGCCCACCGGTGAGCAGACCTCCGAGCTGGTCAAGGTCGACATCCTGCTGCACGGCGACAAGGTGGACGCGTTCTCCGCGATCACCCACAAGGACAAGGCGTACGCGTACGGCGTACGGCTGGTCGCCAAGCTGCGCGAGCTGATTCCGCGGCAGGGCTTCGAGGTGCCGATCCAGGCCGCCATCGGCGCCCGGGTCATCGCCCGTGAGACGGTCCGCGCCATCCGCAAGGACGTCCTCGCCAAGTGCTACGGCGGTGACATCTCCCGTAAGCGGAAGCTGCTGGAGAAGCAGAAGGAAGGCAAGAAGCGGATGAAGATGGTCGGCAGCGTGGAGGTCCCGCAGGACGCCTTCATCGCGGTGCTGTCCTCGGACTCCGACGGCGACAAGAAGAAGTAGCCGGGAGAAGCAGAGCGCGTAGCGCGCGGCAGGGCGCCGGTCCCCAGTGGACCGGCGCCCTGCCGCATTTCCGGGCTCTGCCGTGTTTCCCGGCTCTGCCGTCACTCCGGACCCTGCCGTCACTCCGAAGTCCCGGCGGCGTCGCTCCGGCGTCCCGGCCGCGGGCCGGGTGCACCTGTCCGGGTGGGTATTGCTGCGTATGCGAGGGGTGTCCGACCGGGCCGCGGAGCGTTGCGTGCCCGCTGTGTGTCTGCCGTGATACGGCCAGTGACCTGGAGTTTTGCTCTCGGCGTAGCGTGCGGCAGGGCGGTGTGGGTGCTCTGTGCACCTATCGTACTGGTCACATCGTGAACCATTCGGCCGCAGCCCCTTACGCGTCGGCGCAACGCGCTCTACTCTGATCACTGCTCAAAGGTTACTCGCGAGTCACCAGCAACGAAGCGGGCCCCGGAGGATGCCGTGACGGACACCCACACGCTGATCGAGAACCGGCCGCCTTCGGTGGCGACCCTCTTCCTGGAGCGGGTCGCGGCCACGCCCGATACCGAGGCCTATCGCTATCCCGTCCCGCCCGCCTCCGGGCGGGGGCCCGACGCCTGGAAGGCGCTCACCTGGGCCGATGCCGCGCAGCGGGTCTACGCCATCGCGGCGGGGCTGATCGCGCTGGGCGTACGGCCGGAGGAGCGGGTGGCGCTGGCCGCCAACACCCGCGTCGAATGGATCCTCGCCGACCTCGGTGTGCTGTGCTCCGGCGCCGCCACCACCACGGTCTACCCCAGCACCAACACCGAGGAGACGGCCTACATCCTGGCCGACTCCGGCAGCCGGGTGCTGATCGCGGAGGACGCCTCCCAGCTCGCCAAGGCCCGCGAGAAGCGCGCCGAGCTGCCCGAACTCGCGCATGTCGTCGTCATCGACGAGGCGGACGCGCAGCCCGCCGAGGGCGACCCCGACGGCTGGGTGCTCTCGCTCGCCGACCTGGAGAAGCGCGGCGCCGCCCATCTGGAGGAGAGCCCGGACTGTGTGACGGAGCGGGTCGCCGCGCTGCGCGCCGACCAGCTGGCGACGCTGATCTACACCTCGGGCACCACCGGCCGCCCCAAGGGCGTACGGCTGCCGCACGACTGCTGGGCGTACATGGCGCGGGCGATCCCGGCGACCGGCATGGTCACCGAGGAGGACGTGCAGTACCTCTGGCTGCCGCTGGCGCACGTCTTCGGCAAGGTGCTCACCGCGGGCCAGATCGCGGCCGGCCATGTGATCGCCGTCGACGGCCGGGTCGACAAGATCATCGAGAATCTGCCGGTCGTACGGCCCACGTACATGGCGGCCGTCCCGCGGATCTTCGAGAAGGTCTACAACGGCGTCGCGGCCAAGGCCCGCGCGGGCGGCGGCGCGAAGTACAAGATCTTCCAGTGGGCGGCGGGGGTGGCCCGTGAGTACGCCAAGGTCTCGCAGGACAACTTCCAGCGCACCGGCAATGCCTCGGTGCCGTTCGCGCTCGGCGCCAAGCACAAGGTCGCCGATGCGCTGGTGTACAGCAAGCTGCGCGAGGCGTTCGGCGGGCGGATGCGCGCCGCCGTATCCGGCTCGGCCGCGCTCTCCCCGGAGATCGGCTTCTTCTTCTCCGGCGCCGGCATCCACATCCTCGAGGGCTACGGCCTGACGGAGTCCAGCGCCGCCAGCTTCGTCAATCCCGGCGAGGCCTACCGCACCGGCACCGTCGGCAAGCCGCTGCCCGGCACCGAGGTCCGTATCGCCGAGGACGGCGAGATCCTGCTGCGCGGCCCCGGCATCATGCAGGGCTACCACGGGCTGCCGGAGAAGACCGCCGAGGTCCTCGAGGAGGACGGCTGGTTCCACACCGGCGACATCGGCGAGCTGTCGGCGGACGGCTTCCTGCGGATCACCGACCGCAAGAAGGACCTGATCAAGAGCTCCAACGGCAAGTACATCGCGCCGGCCGAGGTGGAGGGTCAGTTCAAGGCGGTCTGCCCGTTCGTCTCCAATGTGCTGGTGCACGGCGCCAACCGGAACTTCTGCACCGCGCTGATCGCCGTCGACGAGCCGACGATCCTGGGCTGGGCCAAGGAGCGCGGCCTGGCGGCCACGACATACGCCGAGGTCGTCGCCACCGACCAGGTCCGCGAGCTGATCGACGGCTATGTGGAGCGGGTCAACGAGGGCCTGCAGGGCTGGCAGAAGATCCGCAAGTTCCGGCTGCTGCCACGTGACCTGGACATCGAGCACGGCGAGGTGACCCCGAGCCTCAAGGTCAAGCGGCCGGTGGTGGAGCGGGTGTTCAAGGACCTGCTCGACGAGATGTACGCCGGGTCGCGGGAGGCGTAGCGGCAAGGCGGCCGGCGGGGTGGTCCGGGGTGGCGCGCGCCGCCCCGGACCACCCCGTCGGCCTCGTACGGACGTCCTGCCGCCGGTTGTCCATACAGGTTCACCACCGGACATCCCGTACATGTCGGCCAACTCCCCAGGCGCGTCAGCCGAATCACCCCCCTTGAGCACCAACTTGGGTGACTCCGTGCTTATGGCTGCCCTCGGTCTGTCACTCTGTCGGTGGCGCATCCGGCGCTGACGCGCAGCTGCTCGGGAGTTGGTCAATGAGGACGACAACTTCATCACCACCGGACGACGTCACGGCAGCGCCCGTGATCAACGGCAGCCGCCCTCGTGGCGGACACTCCCGCGCCGCCCGTCTGCCCGGCGACCCGCGGGCCGCGGCCGCCGCCCGGCAGTTCGTCCGCAGTGTGTTCGCCGACTGGACGGCCCAGGCGCTGCCCGGCGCGCAGGACCTCTCCGACCGCCTCGCCGACGAAGCGGTGCTGCTGGTCAGCGAGTTGGTCACCAACGCCGTGGTGCACGCGGGCACCGCCGTCGAACTCCTCTGCCGCCTGGAGCCGGCGGCCGTGCCCGACCCGTACGGGGGCCCGGAGCCGGCGGGGGAGCCCGGTCCGTACGGGAGCCCGGAGCCGGACCCCGACGGCCTGGACGCCGCGGCCCGCACCGGCCTCGTCATCGAGGTCTCCGACCACCACCCGGCCCGGCCGGTGCGCGCCCGCGAGGAGGCCTCTGCGTCCGAAGGCGGCGGCCACGGTCTCCAGTTGATCAGCGCGGTCGCCGAGTCCTGGGGCATCACCTACCGTCGCGCCATGAAGACCGTATGGTTCCGGCTGCCCGCGGGCGCCCGGCCGGAGCTGGAGACCGTCTTCGACAACCAGCTGCTGCAGCGCGGCCTGCGTGCCGCCGAACTCCTCGCCCCCACGCCGCGCCGCGCCGTCCGGCCCGCCTCCGAGGGCGACTGGGTGCACCGCGGCGCCCTCTCCTTCCTCGCCGAGGCCTCCGACCTGCTCTCCGGCCAGCTCGACGCCGACCAGGTCGCCTCCCTCGCCGCCCAGTTGACCGTGCCGCGGCTCGCCGACTGGTGCGCGGTGTGGCTGTACGACGGGGACGGCGGTGCGCCCGGCCGCGGCATCGACGGCGACGGCGAGGCACAGCGGCTCGCCCGCGTCTGGCACTCCAGCGAGAGCCGGATCGATTCGCTGCGCACCGCCCTGGAGAAGGACCCGCCGCCGATGGCCGGCGGCGACACGGGCCTGAGCAGCACGCCCGCCGCGGTCCGCTGGCCCTGGCCGCAGGAACCGAGCGGCTACGGCCCCAGTGGCGCGGCTCTGGCCTGCCCCCTGGTGGCGGGCGGCCGCCGGCTCGGCACGCTGCTGCTCGGCCGGGCGGGCCTGTTCCGCTTCCCCGACGAGGTGGTCGGCCTCGTCGAGGACCTGTGCCGTCGGGTCGCCCGCGCGGTGGCCACCGCCCGCGCATACAGCCGCCAGGAGCGCATCAGCCAGGTCCTGCAGCGCCGGCTGCTGCCGCGGGGCCGTGCACAGGTGCCCGGAGTGGAGTCGGCGGTGGTCTACGAGCCCCGCGAGGGCGCCTGGGCGGGCGGTGACTTCTGGGACCTCTTCGACGCCGGTGACGGCCGCTGGTGCTTCGCCCTCGGCGACGTCTGCGGCAGCGGCCCGGAGGCGGCCGCGGTGACGGGCCTGGCCCGGCCGGTGCTGCGGCTGCTGGCCCGCGACGGCTTCGGCGTCGCCGAGGTCCTCGACCGCCTCAACAAGACCATGGCGCGGGAGGCCGCCGATTCCGTAGCGGCGGTCGCGGCGGCCGTGGCGGCTGCGGGCGCGGGCGCCGAGGCCCCCGTCGAGATCCGCGACGAGGGCGAACAGGCCCGCTTCCTGTCCCTCCTCTACGGCGAGATCGTGCCGTATCACGGCGGCTCCGGCGGCGCCCGCTGCACCCTCGCCAGCGCCGGCCACCCGCTCCCGCTGGTGCTGGGCGCCGACGGCGCGGTCCGCGTGGTCGCGGCGCCCCAGATGCTCCTGGGCGTGGTCGAGGACGCGGCGTACGTCAGCGAGTCCTTCGACCTCTGCGCCGGGGAGACGCTGCTGTGTGTGACCGACGGCGTGACCGAGCGCCGCTCGGACGGCCGCCTCTTCGACGACGAGGACGGCCTGGCCACCGCCCTCGCCGCCTGCACGGGCCTGGGCGCCACCGCCATCGCGGAACACATCCGCAGCACGGTCCATGCGTTTGCGGCGACCCCGCCGGACGATGATCTTGCGTTGCTGGTACTCCAGGCGGCCGGGAACGCCCTGCCGTAGGGCGTACGGGCAGGGGGTCCTCCGGGGCGGACCGTCGCGTGGGACCGGTCGCGCCTCCCATGACGGACAATGGACCCCATGCCTTCCGCACTGCCTGATGGTGAGCCGATGCCCGAGGACGGGGCACTGCCCCGCCATGCGCTGACGGGGGCGGCCGGGCGGCCCCTCGGCTTCTATCTGCATGTGCCCTACTGCGCGACCCGCTGCGGCTACTGCGATTTCAACACCTACACCGCCAGCGAGCTGCGCGGCTCCGGCGGCGCCCTGGCCTCCCGCGACAACTACGCCGACCACGTCGTCGAGGAGGTCCGGCTGGCCCGCAAGGTCCTGGGCGACGACCCCCGCCCCGTGGAGACGGTCTTCGTCGGCGGCGGCACCCCGACCCTCCTCCCGGCCGCCGACCTGAGCCGGATGCTGGCCGCCATCCGCGACGAGTTCGGCCTGGCGCCGGGCGCCGAGATCACCACCGAGGCCAACCCGGAATCCGTGGACCCGCGCTATCTGGCCGAGCTGCGCGAGGGGGGCTTCAACCGCATCTCCTTCGGCATGCAGAGCGCGCGGCAGCACGTCCTGAAGATCCTCGACCGTACGCACACCCCCGGCCGCCCCGAGGCCTGCGTCGCCGAGGCCCGCGCGGCGGGCTTCGACCACGTCAATCTCGACCTGATCTACGGCACCCCCGGCGAGACCGACGACGACTGGCGGGCCTCGCTCGACGCCGCCCTCGGTGCCGGCCCCGACCACATCTCCGCCTACGCCCTGATCGTCGAGGAGGGCACCCAGCTGGCCCGCCGGATCCGCCGCGGCGAGGTCCCGATGACCGACGACGACGTCCACGCCGACCGCTATCTGATCGCCGAGCAGCGGCTGTCGGCCGCGGGCTTCTCCTGGTACGAGGTCTCCAACTGGGCCACCACCGAGGCCGCCCGCTGCCGCCACAACGAGCTCTACTGGACCGGCGCCGACTGGTGGGGCGCGGGCCCCGGCGCCCACAGCCACGTCGGCGGCGTGCGCTGGTGGAACGTCAAGCACCCCGGCGCCTACACCCAGGCCCTGGCCGAGGGCCGCTCCCCGGGTGCCGGACGCGAGATCCTGCCGCAGGAGGACCGCCGGGTGGAGCGCATCCTGCTGGAGCTGCGGCTGGTGGACGGCTGCCCGCTCGACATCCTCGCGCCGGAAGGGGCACGGGCGGCGGAGCGGGCACTGGCGGAGGGCCTGCTGGAGGCGGGGCCTTACGAGGCCGGGCGGGCCGTGTTGACACTCCGGGGGCGGTTGCTGGCTGACGCGGTGGTGCGGGATCTGGTGGACTGATACTCGAACGGGTGAACCGATGCGATGGGCCCGTGGACCTGCCTAGGCTGCTCATAGCCTGTGCCGTATACACGGCGACAGGAAACGGAGGCCATGGAGATGACCGCTGTGAGTGAACGCCGGATGACGGAGCTCTTCGAGAACCTTGAGGTTCCCGAAGGCATCAAGGCCGAGCTCCTCCGGGGGGAAATCGTGATGATGGCGGGACCGGATCTGGTCCACAACCTGATCGTCGAGGACGTCGTGGACCAGATCCCGCGGCGTGTGTGGCATCGGCTTCAGACCCAGGACGTCGGCGTGCTGCGCGAAGCCAGTGAGCCTCAGCCGGACCTCGTCGTGCTGGAACGTGAGGCTGGGCCGGGATCGGGTCGGCTGATGCCGTCCGGCGTGGTCACGTTGGTCGTCGAGGTCGTCTCCAAGACCAGCGTCCAGCGTGACTACGGAATCAAGCGCTCGATCTACGCCGCGGGCGAGGTGCCCTCCTACCTGATCATCGACCCCATCATGGCCCAGTGCGTCCTGCTCACTCAGCCTGTCGGCGCGGGGGATGAGGCGGACTACCGGACTCAGCACATCACGAAGTTCGGTGAGCCTCTTCCGCTGCCCCTGCTCGGCCTCGAGCTGGACACCAGCACCTTCGGCACCCTCAAGGGCGTCAGGCCGCACCGCCTACCGTAACGAAGTCGATCAACTCCTCGACCCGCCCGAGGAGTTGCGGCTCCAGGTCCTTGTAGGACCGCACGCACGACAGAATCCGCTGCCACGCCGCCCCCGTGTTCTCCGGCCACCCCAGGGCCCGGCACACCCCCGTCTTCCAGTCCTGGCCGCGCGGGACGCTCGGCCACGCCGGAATCCCCACCGACGCCGGCTTCACCGCCTCCCACACGTCGATGTACGGGTGGCCGACCACCAGCGCATGCTCGCCCGTCACCTCGGCCGCGATCCGGGACTCCTTCGAGCCGGGCACCAGGTGATCCACCAGCACCCCCAGCCGGGCATCCGGCCCCGGCGCGAAGCCCCGCACGATCGCCGGCAGGTCGTCGATGCCCTCCAGGTACTCCACGACCACGCCCTCGATGCGCAGATCGTCGCCCCACACCCGCTCGACCAGCTCCGCGTCGTGCCGCCCCTCCACATAAATGCGCCCGGCGCGCGCGACCCGGGCGCGGGCGCCGGGGACCGCGAGTGATCCGGACGCCGTACGGGCGGGCCCGCGCGGCGCCGGGCGGCCCGACGGGCGTACGAGGGTGACGACGCGCCCCTCCAGGAGGAAGCCGCGCGCCACCATCGGGAAGACCCGGTGCTTGCCGAAGCGGTCCTCCAGCGTGACGGCCGGGCCCTCGGCCGTCTTCTCGCACCGGATCACGGCGCCGCAGAAGCCGGTGCTGACCTCCTCGACGACGAGGTCGGGCTCGGCCGGGACCTCGGGGGCGGGCCGCTGCTTCTTCCAGGGCGGGGTGAGGTCGGGGCTGTAGCGCTTGCTGTGCATCGGATCCTGTCTCGGCTGGCCGGGTCGGTCGGCTGGGGGTTCGGGGGTTGTCCCCCGAGAGATGGGGTCAGGGCGGGGTGAGGTCGGGGCCGTACTGCTTGCTGCGCAGGGGGTCCTGTTCTGCCGAGGGGTTCCGGGGAGGTCTCTGGACGGGGCGGGCGCGGTCAGGACGACGGCGGCACGCCGAAGCGGATGGCGAGGGCGTCCCGCTGGGCGCGCACGAAGGCCGCGTCCACCACGGCCCCGTGCCCCGGTACGTACACCGCGTCCTCGCCCCCGAGGGCCAGCAGCCGGTCCAGGGCCGCCGGCCACTGCTGGGGCAGCGAGTCCAGGCCGGCGCTCGGTTCGCCGGACTCCTCGACCAGGTCGCCGCAGAAGACGATCTCGGGGGCGCCGCCCCGGCCCGGTACGAGGACGGCCAGGTCGTGGGCGGTGTGGCCGGGGCCGACGTTGGCGAGCAGGACCGGTCGGCCGCCGAGGTCGACGGTCAGTTCGCCGTGGACGTGATGATGCGGCCGTACGAGCAGATCGGCGGCCTCCGCGGCGGCCTCCCGGTCGACGCCGTGCCGCACCGCGTCCCGCCGCAGCTCTTCCCGCTCGCGATGCAGCAGATCCCCCAGCCCGGCCGCGCCGAACACCTCGACCCCGGCGAAGGCGGCGGTGCCCAGAACATGATCGAAATGCGGGTGGGTGAGCGCGACATGCGTCACGTCCCGGCCCAGGACGCCGCGGATCGCGCGGCGCAGATCGGCGCCGTCGCGGAGGGACGCGCCGGTGTCGACGATCATCACGCCGGCCGACCCGGTGATCACGCCGATCGTCTCGTCCCAGCCGGGCATCCGCCGTCTGACCACACCTTCACCGAGCCGTTCCCACCCGGCCTCTTCCCAAGCAGTGCGCATACGGAGACGCTAGCTCTATCGCGATAGCGTTGCCCGACAGACCGGCCACAACGGCCGATCACGGTCATCGGGCGGCGGTCCGGCGACCGTTCGTCGCGGCTGCCCTTGCCGGAGCTGTGCTACCCGGCCGTACACTGGCTTCCGGGTCTGGCACTCGGCCCGTGTGAGTGCCAGGAGTGACGAGACGGCGACACAGCTGGACTGGAGGTGCGCAGGATGCTCAGTGAACGCAGGCTCGAAGTGCTGCGCGCCATCGTTCAGGACTATGTCGGAACGGAGGAGCCGGTCGGCTCCAAGGCGCTCACCGAGCGCCACAAGCTGGGGGTCTCGCCGGCCACGGTCCGCAATGACATGGCGGCCCTGGAGGACGAGGGTTTCATCGCCCAGCCGCACACCAGCGCCGGCCGGATCCCCACCGACAAGGGCTACCGTCTCTTCGTCGACAAGCTGGCGGGCGTCAAGCCGCTCTCCTCCCCGGAGCGGCGGGCCATCCAGAACTTCCTCGACGGCGCCGTCGACCTCGACGACGTCGTCGGCCGCACGGTCCGGCTGCTGGCGCAGCTGACCCGCCAGGTGGCGGTCGTGCAGTATCCGTCCCTGACCCGGTCCACGGTCCGCCATGTCGAGCTGCTGGCCCTGGCCCCGGCCCGGCTGATGCTCGTACTGATCACGGACACCGGACGGGTCGAGCAGCGGCTGATCGACTGCCAGGCGCCGTTCGGTGAGTCGTCTCTGGCGGATCTGCGGGCGCGGCTCAACAGCCGTGTCGTGGGGCGCCGGTTCGCGGATGTGCCGCAGTTGGTGCAGGATCTTCCGGAGTCCTTCGAGCAGGACGACCGCGGCACGGTCTCGACAGTGCTGTCGGTGTTGTTGGAAACTCTGGTGGAGGAGACCGAAGAGCGGCTGGTGATCGGCGGCACCGCCAATCTCACGCGCTTCGGGCACGATTTCCCCCTGACCATCCGCCCGGTCCTGGAGGCCCTTGAGGAGCATGTGGTGCTGCTCAAGCTGCTCGGGGAGGCCAAGGATTCGGGCATGACCGTACGCATCGGGCATGAGAATGCCCATGAAGGCCTGACGTCCACATCGGTCGTCGCGGTCGGTTACGGTTCGGGCGACGAGGCAGTCGCCAAACTCGGCGTGGTCGGACCGACCCGCATGGACTACCCAGGAACGATGGGAGCGGTACGCGCAGTGGCACGTTACGTCGGACAAATCCTCGCGGAGTCGTAAGTGGCCACGGATTACTACTCGGTCCTCGGCGTCAGCCGTGACGCCTCGCAGGACCAGATCAAGAAGGCTTTCCGTCGGCTGGCGCGTGAGCTGCACCCGGATGTGAACCCGGACCCGAAGACCCAGGAGCGGTTCAAGGAGATCAACGCCGCTTACGAGGTCCTCTCCGACCCGCAGAAGAAGCAGGTCTACGACCTCGGCGGCGACCCGCTCTCGCAGGCCGGCGGCGCCGGTGGCGGCGCGGGCGGCTTCGGCGCGGGCTTCGGCAACTTCTCCGACATCATGGACGCCTTCTTCGGCACGGCCTCGCAGCGCGGCCCGCGCTCGCGTACCCGCCGCGGTCAGGACGCCATGATCCGGCTCGACATCGAGCTGAACGAGGCAGCCTTCGGTACGACCAAGGACCTCCAGGTCGACACCGCCATCGTCTGTACGACCTGCACCGGTGAGGGCGCGGCGCCCGGCACCTCCGCGCAGACCTGTGACATGTGCCGCGGCCGCGGTGAGGTCTCGCAGGTCACCCGGTCCTTCCTCGGCCAGGTCATGACGTCGCGGCCGTGCCCGCAGTGCCAGGGCTTCGGTACGGTCGTGCCGACGCCGTGCCCGGAGTGCGCGGGCGACGGCCGGATCCGGTCGCGCCGTACGCTCACCGTCAAGATCCCGGCCGGTGTCGACAACGGGACGCGTATCCAGCTGGCGGGCGAGGGTGAGGTGGGCCCCGGTGGCGGTCCCGCCGGTGACCTCTACGTCGAGATCCATGAGCTGGCGCACCCGGTGTTCCAGCGGCGCGGCGACGATCTGCACTGCACGGTCACCATCCCGATGACGGCGGCGTCGCTGGGCACCAAGTGCCCGCTGGAGACGCTGGACGGGGTGGAGGAGATCGATGTCCGGCCCGGCACCCAGTCCGGCCAGTCGATCCCGCTGCACCAGCGCGGTGTGACGCATCTGCGCGGCGGCGGCCGCGGTGACCTGATTGTCCACGTCGAGGTAATGACTCCCTCCAAGCTCGATCCCGAGCAGGAGGAGCTGCTGCGGCGGCTGGCCAAGCTCCGGGGTGAAGAGCGCCCCACGGGCCAGTTTCAACCCGGACAGCAAGGGCTCTTCTCGCGGTTGAAGGATGCGTTCAACGGGCGGTAGGCAGTTGAGGGCCGGGGCCGGGCTGTGCCCGGTTTCCGGCCCGGCCCCGGTTCGGGGCGGGGCGGTGGGCGTGACACGATGTGGGCATGCCCACCCCGCTCACCGATCTCTGCCGCTACCCGATCGTGCAGGCCCCGATGGCGGGCGGCGCCGCCCGCCCGGAACTGGCTGCCGCTGTCAGTGAAGCCGGTGGTCTCGGCTTCCTCGCCGCCGGTTACAAAACCGCCGACGGCATGTACCAGGAGATCAAACAGCTGCGCGGGCTGACCGGCCGGACCTTCGGCGTCAACCTGTTCATGCCGCAGCCCAGCCTCGCCGATGCCACCCCCGTCGAGGTCTACCGCGAGCAGCTCGCGGGCGAAGCGGCGTGGTACGAGAGCCCGATCGCCGGCCTCGACCCGTACGGCGGCGCCGACGACGGCTACGAGGCCAAGCTGGCGATCCTGCGCGAGGACCCGGTCCCCGTGGTCTCGTTCGCCTTCGGCTGCCCCTCCCGCGCGGTGCTGGACGCCTTCGCCAAGGTCGGTACGTACACCATCGTGACGGTCACCACCGCGGCCGAGGCACAGGCCGCGCAGTGGTCGGGCGCGGACGCGGTCTGTGTCCAGGGCATCGAGGCGGGCGGCCACCAGAGCACCCACCGCGACGACCCGCAGGCGGACGGCACCGGTGCGGGCATCGGACTGCTTTCCCTGATCGCCCAGGTCCACGAGGCGGTGCAGATCCCGATCATCGCGGCGGGCGGTCTGATGCGCGGTTCGCAGATCGCCGCCGCACTGGCCGCGGGTGCCTCGATGGCGCAGCTCGGCACGGCCTTCCTGGTCACGCCCGAGTCGGGCGCCAACGCCCTGCACAAGCAGGCGCTGACCAACCCGCTGTTCACCCGTACCGAGCTGACCCGGGCGTTCTCCGGGCGCCCGGCCCGCGGCCTGGTGAATCGTTTCCTGCGCGAGCACGGCCCGTACGCACCGGCCGCCTACCCCGCCGTCCACCACCTCACCTCCGGGCTGCGCAAGGCCGCGGCCAAGGCGGGCGATGCGCAGGGTATGGCGCTGTGGGCCGGGCAGGGCCACCGGATGGCGCGTGAGCTGCCGGCCGGGCAGCTGGTCGAGGTGCTGTCGGCCGAACTGGACGTGGCACGCGCCGCGTTGAACCGGCCCGGCAACGGCGCCGGGGCCATGTCATGACCGCCCCCGTCTTCCTCGTGGATTCGCTCGCGGACGTACGGGCCGGTGGCACGCTGACCCTGGACGGGCCGGAGGGCCGGCACGCGGTGTCGGTGCGGCGGCTCCGGGTGGGTGAGGAGGTCGTGCTGACGGACGGTCACGGCAGGGGCGCCTATGGCGCGGTCACCGCCGTCGAGGGCAAGGACCGCCTCACCGTCGCCGTCTCCGACCTGCACACCGAGGCTTCGCCGACGCCCACCATCACCGTCGTCCAGGCGCTGCCCAAGGGTGACCGCGGCGAACTGGCCGTCGAGACCATGACCGAGACCGGCGTGGACGCCGTCGTGCCCTGGTCGGCGGCGCGCTGCGTCACCCAGTGGCGGGGCGAGCGGGCCGCCAAGTCGCTGGCCAAGTGGCGTGCCACGGCTCGCGAGGCGGGCAAGCAGTCGCGTCGCCTCACCTTCCCCGAGGTCGCGGACCCGCTGACCACCAAGCAGGTGGCCGGGCTCCTCGCCGACGCCGACTTCGCCGCCGTCCTCCACGAGGAGGGCAGCGCTCCGCTGGCCACCGCCGAACTCCCCGCCGAGGGCTCGATCGTGCTCGTCGTCGGCCCCGAAGGCGGCGTCTCCCCCGAGGAGTTGGCCGCCTTCGCCGAGGCCGGCGCCAAGCCGTACCGGCTCGGGACGACCGTCCTGCGCACCTCCACCGCCGGTACGGCCGCGACGGCGCTGCTGCTGGGCCGTACCGGGCGCTGGAGCTGACCCCGACGCCTTACACCTGGGCCACCGCTCCGGCGGTGGATATCAGCTCGGTGAGGGTGCCGGTGAAGGTCGGCAGCAGTTGGAGACAGACCGCCCAGGCCTCGACGTCGGAGCCCAGGTGCTTGTCGGTGAGGGCGGTGAGCACGGCTTGGTGGTCGGTCTGCGGGTCCGTCGAGCTGATGGCTCGGGGGAGAAGCTCCCAGGCCACCTTCGCGGGGGCGCAGTGGGCCGCCAGATCCTCGGCGGTGAGGCCACCGTGCTGGAGCGCGGCAGCGAACCAGGGCGGTCCGGTGTAGTACGTGCTGGTGGCGCGCAGCTCCGCCAGCAGCATCTCGCGGGGGCAGTCCGGGCGCCCGGCGAGGCTCTCCGCCAACCCCTTCGGGGGGCTGCCCGCCCGGTACGCGGCCGTCAACTCGGCCCAGGGAAGCGGGATTCCCTCGCTGGACAGCTTGTGCAGCTGCTGTCCGGGGTCGGCCGACTTGGTGAGGAAGGTCATCAGCCGGGCCGGCTCCTCGTCTTCGGCGAGCCGGGCGCGCATCCGGTCGAGGCCGTCGGGGGCGTCCAGCAGTTTCTCCGTCTGGCGGCGGAGGGTGGCCGGGAGGCGGTCCATGGCCAGGATCTCCCGTACCGCGTCCGGTCCGTTGCGCTCCCATACGGCGATCAGCAGCCGCAGCCGGGCCGCCGGAGTCTGCAGCCGGAGACGGCCGACGATCTTGCGGGCCACGCCGAGATCGCCGGATTCCAGCCCGGCGATCAGCCAGCTGCGGTAGTGGCGGAGGTTGACCTCGTCGAGCGCGTCCACCAGCTCCTGGGGCACGCTGCGCGTCCCGCCGCCGCGCAGCCGCCCGGCCAGCAGCCGCTCCCGCTCCTGCCGGTCGATGCGGCAGTACCGGAACACATTGGCGTCAACGGACGGTTCGTCCAGGTCGAGGAGGCGGTCGACCTCCTCGGAAGGCAGCCGGTGGACGGAGGCGTACGAGGCGAGGGCGGGCACACCGTGCGCGGCCACGATCGCCTCCTGGACGGCCGGGGCGGGCTCGCCGTACACCAGGAAATGCTGCACGGCCCGGGAGTCCAGATGAGGCACGACGGCGATCTGCGCCTCCAGTGACGCGCACCGGAGGACATCCATGAAGACGGCGCGGGAATCCCTGGGGGCGGTGGCCGGGAACACCGCGTTCAGAGGGCGCGGCCAGGTGGTGCATCTCTTGGGGGAGCCGGGCGAGGCGGCCTCGGCGACCAGTTCGTGGGCGGTGCCCTTGGCGCGTCCCATCTGGGCGTAGAACGACAGCCAGTTGACCGGATCCGTGCCGAGCGGGGCCACGAGACCGGCGACGGCCCGGCGGGTCGGTTCATGGCCGTAGGGGAGGCCCGAGAGCACCTCGCGTGCGGGGTTCAGCTCGCTCAGCACGCGCTCGACGGGCAGCCATCCCGCGCTCACTCCGTGGCCGATGACCTCGCCCAGCCGCAGCTCTGTGCCGTCCCGCTGCAGCGTGGCCACCACCTCGAAGGGCAGCGGGGCACCGGCCTCGATCACTTCCCAGGGCAGGGCGGGGAGGCGCTTGGTGACCAGCTCCTCCGGACAGCCCTCCCAGGCGAGGAGGGCGAGCAGCGGGTCGCGCCCGAGAGCCTGCGTTCCGCCGATGGGACGGCGGGCGTGCTCGCGCAGGATGAGCTCCCAGCCGAGGCCGGGCGGCCGCTCGACCTGCCAGTGTCCCAGGCGCACCTTGAGCAGGGCGCGGGCATGCGCCGGGTCCGTCCACTCGCCGGGCGGCCGCCGCTCCTTGAGGTAGGCCGCCGGGTCGGGCGCCGCCGCGGCGGCGCGCAGCAGCCCGGCCAGCCCCGGGTGGCACAGCTCGTCCCCGGCCCCTTCGACCGCCTCGGCCAGCTTCCCCATCTCCGCCGCTCCGCCCAGCTCGGCGAGGGTGCGGCAGGCGTCCAGGACGACCGGCCGGGGAAGCTCGCGGCCCAGCCGGAGGACGGCGTGGTGGACCAGCTCGGGGAACGGGCCCTGCAGCGCCGGCAGGAGTTCCTCGTCACGGACGCGGTTGCGGACGACCGGAACGAGGCCGTCCGCGGCGTACCAGCGTGGGTCCGAGGGGTCGGCGGCGGCCAGGATCGCGGACAGGAACCCGGAGTGGTTGGCGAACCGCGGTGTGTCCAGCAGCCGGACGACCTCCGGATCGCCCGTCGCGGCCGCCCGTAGCAGAAAGGAATCGGTGTCACTGTTCAGCGCGCTCCGCAGGCCGGCCCCGTCCCTGCCGGCGAATCGCTCCACCGCCTCCTGCGGCGCCTCGAACAATGCGGTCAGGGCGGCCACCATCTCCGCCCGTATCCGCTCCGCGAGCGCGTCGGCGGTGGCCGGGTCGGCGAGCCGCAGGACCTGAGACAGGAGGGCGGGTGAGACGGTGGACACCTGGCGGTTCCCTTCGAGGGAGGGGGCGCTGCGCAGCGGTCGTCGGAACCGTCCGTGCGCAGCAATCGGTATGTCGTCGATCGTGACACGCGCCACTGACAACGCCGCTCCTGCACTTCTCTCTCAAGGACCGGCGGCTGCCTCACACATGAGCGCGGGTCATCGCTCCGGCCGTGGCGGCGAGTTCGGACAGCGTGCCCGTGAACGTCGGCAGTAGCTGAAGGCAGACGGCCGGGGCATCGACGTCCGTGCCCAGATGCTCCCGGGTGAGGGCCGCGGCGCGGTCCCGGAGTCGCTGCCAGTCCTCTTCGGTGGGCCGGTCCTCTCCGGGGTTCCGCTCCTCGACGCAGCGGAGCAGGAAGTCGAGAGCCAGCTGGGCGGGGGCCACGTGGGTCAGGAGATCCTCGAGGGCGAGCGTCCCCTGGCTCAGGGCGGGTCTGATCCAGTTCAACCAGTTCGTCCAGTGCCCATGGGCGTTGCCCAGCCCGGCCAGCAGCACTTCGCGGGGGCAGTCCGGGAGTTCCACGAGCGCTTCCACCAGGTCCGCCGGGAGCGGGGTGGCGCGGTGCGCCGCCACCAGTGCGGGCCAGGGTGGCTGTATCCCCTCGTCGCGGAGCAGCCTCAGCCGCTTCCCGGCCTGTGCCCCGGACCTTGTGAGGATCTTCGCGAGCCGGTCCGGCTCCGCTTCCTCGGCGAGCCGGGCGCGCATCCGGTCCAGGCCGTCGGGGGCGTCCAGCAGTTTCTCCGTCCGGCGGCGGAGGGTGACCGGGAGGCGGTCCATGGCCAGGATCTCCCGTACGGCATCCGGCCCGCCGCGTTCCCACACCGCGATCAGCAGCCGCAGCCGGGTGGCCGGTGCATGCAGCCGCAGTCGGCCCACGACCCGGCGGGCCACGCCCAGGTCGCCGGATCCCACACCGGCCGCCAGCCCCTCGCGGTTCTGGCTGACGACCAGGTCGTCCAGCAGCCGGAGCAGCTCCGCGGGGACCGGGCGGATGCCGCCGCCCCGCAGCCGTCCGGCGAGCACCCGCTCCCGCTCGGGCCGGGAAAGGTTGTCATGGCGGAACAACTGGACGTCCACTTCCGGTTCGTCGAGGTCCAGGAGGTATTCCCGCATTGTCGCGTCGGGGTTTCCGGCCGCCACCGCCAGCTGGGCCGGGAGGCCGTGCGCGGCCGCCACCGTGTCGCGGACCGCCGGGGACGGGTCGCACTCCAGGAGGAACTGCTGGGCGGCCAGCGGGTCGAAGTGCGGGACGACGGCGATCTGGGCCTCCTGCGAGGCGCACCGGACCATGCGGAGGAAGGCGGCCCGGGAGTGCATGGCCTCCCTGACCGGGATCTCGGCGGCCCGTGGCCGCGGCCAGCTGGTGCGGCGCTTCAGACGGGAGCCCGGCCTGGTGACGTCCGCGATCAGTTCGGCGGCGCTGCCGCGGGCGCGGCCCATCCGGGTGTAGCACGTCAGCCAGTTGACGGGGTCCGTGCCGAGCGGGGCCACCAGATCGGCGACGGCCTTGCGGGCCGGCTCGTGGTCGTACGGCAGCGCCCCCAGCACCTTGGCCGCCGGAGTCACCTCGCTCAGGACCCGGTGCGGGGACAGCCAGCCCTCGTTGATGCCGCGTTCGAGGGTTCTGTTCCGTTCGATGTCGCTCACGCCGGGCGCGGCAAGGACTTCGAGGGGCAGCTCGGCGGCGTGCCACGCGGTCTCGTAGGGGGCGTTGCGGAAGGCCTCCCTCACCAGGTCGGCGGGGCAGCCCTCCCACTGGACCAGCCGCAGCATCCCCGTTTCCTGGAAGCCCCATTCGTCGGTCGGCGACTCGAAGGGCAGGCGCTCGTGTTCGCGCAGGATCAGGTCCCACTCGAGGCCGCCGGGCTTGGCCGGGACGCGGTCGCCGTGGCGGAGCTCCAGCAGCGCACGCAGGTGCTCCGGGTCGGTCCATCCGGCGGGCCGGTGTGCCTTGAGGAAGGCGGCCGCATCGGGTGCGTCGAGGGCCTGCCGCAACAGTTCCGGCAGCCAGGGGTGTCCGATGTCCAGATCCGGCACTTCCTCGAGCAGGTCGAGGAAGTGCGGGATCGCTTCGGTGCCCCAGATCTCCTGGAAGTTGAGGCAGGCGTCCACCACGGCCCCCGGCGGGAGGTGCGCACCGAACAGGGCGATGGAGCCGAGGGTCACCCCGAGGAAACCGCTGGTCAGTACGGTGACGAGCAGGGGGCCCTCGGTCACGTCGTGCACGCCGTGGCACAGGCCGTCGTCCTCGTACCAGCGCGGATCCGACAGGTCGGCGGCATACAGGAGCGTCGCCAACAGGTCCGGGACCTTCGCCATCGCGCGCTGCTGGTGCCCCGAGTCGTCGCGGTAGTTCGCATCCCACAGCGCCCGTCCGACCACCGGGTCGCCGAGCTCCGCCGCCCCCAGGAGCCATTCCTCGGGGTCTATGGTCAGCGCGGCCCGCATATGGGCGGCGTCCCCGTCCAGCAGCTCCTCGATCATCTTCGCCGGCAGCCCGAACCGGTCGGAGAGGGCGGCCAACAGCTCCGGCCGCAGCCGTTCGGCGAGCGCATCGGCGGTGTCCGGGTCGGCGAGGCGCAGCGCGAGGCGGAGAGCGAAGTGGGGGCTGTCGGTCATGGACGGTTCCCTTCGAGGAGCGGCGGCCGGGCCGGCGGCTGGACGACACCGGCCCTACGCGATCGATCGTCACACGGACCACTGACAACGCCCTGCCGACCTGAAACACCATCAAAACTCAAAGCCCCAAAAGAAGTTGAAGCCAACCGGCACGGCTCCTCTCAGTCCTGTATGCGCATCCTCGCCCCGGCCGTGGCGAGGAGTGCGGACAGCGTCCCGTCGAATGTCGGCAGCAGCTGAAGGCAGACGGACCAGGCCTCGACGTCCGTGGCCAGATGCTCCCGGGCGAGGGCCGCAGCCCGCTCACCGACCGGCAGCCGGTCCTGCGCGTCGGGCCGGTCGTCGGCGTGGCGTTGCAGACGGTGAAGGGCGGCGTGGGCGGGGGCCATGTGGGTCAGGATGTCCTCGGGAGTGAGCCTGCCGCTCTTGAGGGCGTCATCGAGCCACTTCGCCTCGGACTCGGGAACGGTGCCCAGCGCCGCCAGCAGCAGCGGGTGGGGACAGTCCGGGAGCTTGATCAGCGCCTCCATGAGGCCCGCGGAGAGCGTGCCGGCGCGGTGTGCCGCCAGCAGCGCGGACCAGGGCGGCTCCAGGCCCTCGCGGACGAGCCGGTCCAGCTGCTTCTTGGGATGGCGTACCGACCTGGTGAGAAACGCCAGCAGCCGGTCCGGTGTCTCCTCCTCGGCGAGCTGGGCGCGCAGCCGCTCCAGCCCGTCGGGTGCGTCCAGCAGCTTTTCGGTCCTGCGGCGGAGGGTGACGGGGAGGCGCTCCATGGCCAGGATCTCCCGTACGGCGTCCGGGCCGCCGCGCTCCCATACGGCGACCAGCAGCCGCAGCCGGGTGGCCGGCACCTGCGGCTGCAGCCGGCCGAGCACGTCGCGGGCCACGCGCGGGTGGCCGAGTTCCAGACCGGTCCGCAGCCAGTGGGGGTCCTCCATGAGGCCCAGCACCGCTATCAGCTCCTCGGGGAGCGGGCGGGTGCCGCCGCCCCGCAGCCGGCCGGCAAGTATGCGCTCCCGCTCGGACCGGTCGAGGTCGGCGTAGCGGAACAACTGGGCGTCCACCGCCGGCTCATCGAGCTCAAGGAGGTACTCCAGCTTCTCGGCGGAGAGAGTGTCGCGGAAGTAGGAGCCCGGCGAGGCCATCGCCACCAGGGCCGGCAGGCCATGGGCGGCCACCACCGCCTCGCGGAGCGCCGGGGAGGGGTCCTCGTGGACGAGGAGATCCTGTACGGCCAGCGCGTCGAGGTACGGGACGACGGCCAGCTGGGCCTCCTCGGAGGCGCATTGGAGCATCCTCAGGAACTTACGCCGGGAGCCGTCGGGGAAGGTGGTCGGGAAGCTCGCCTCCTCAGGCTGTGGCCAGCTGGTGTAGCGCTTCTTGCGGGTGTCCGTCGAGGCGGCGTCCGCGACCAGCTCGGCGACGCTGAGACGCGGGGAGCGCTCCATCCGGGCATAGCAGGTCAGCCAGTTCACGGGGTTGGTGCCGAGGCGGGCGACCACGCCGGCCAGTGCCCTGCGGGTCGGTTCGTGGTCGTCCGGCAGGTGCCACAGCACCCCCTCCGCCGGTGCCACCTCGGCCAGGATGCGGTCCACGGACAGCCGAGCCGTACGGATACTGTGCTTGAGGTCGTGAGTGAAGACCGAGTAGGGGTATTCCACGGGTCTGGTGAGCGCCTCGAAGGGCAGCTCGGCGGCGTAATTCGCGGTGTTGTAGGGGTCCTTGCCGAAGCTCTCCATCACCAGCTCGGCAGGACAGCCCTCCCACGTGATCAGCCGGAGCAGCCCGTTGGTGTACCGGGGATCATCCTGGCCGAAGGGCAGGCGCTCGTGTTCGCGCAGGATCAGGTGCCAGACGAGGCCGTCGGGCTTGGCCGGGATCCGGTCGCCGTAGCGGAGTTCCAGCAGGGCGTGCAGGTGCTCCGGGTCGGTCCATCCGGCGGGCCGGTGTTCCTTGAGGAAGGCGGCCGCATCGGGAGCCTCGAGGGCCTGCCGCAACAGTCCCGGCAGCCAGGGATGTCCGATGTCGAGGTCCGGCGCCTTCTCGAGCAGGTCGAGGAACCGCGTGATCCCTTCGGTGCCCCAGATCTCCTGGAAATGGAGACAGGCGTCCACCGCGGCCCCCGGCGGGAGGTGCACACCGAACAGCGCGATGGAGCCGAGGGGCACCCCGACGTAACCGCTGGTCAGTACGTCGACGAGCAGCGGACCCCCGGTCACGTCGTGCAGGGCCTCGAACAGCCCGCCGTCCTCGTACCAGCCCGGATCCGACAGGTCGGCGGCAGCCAGAACCGCCGCCAGCAGGCCGGGGATTTCCGCCATCGCGTGCTCCTGGTGGCCCCGGTCGTTGCGGTACACGGCATCCCACAGCGCCCGCCCGACCACCGGATCGCCGAGCTCCGCCGCCCCCGGAAGCCATTCCCCGGGGTCTATGGACAGCGCGGCCCGCATCTGCACGGCGTCCCCGTCGAGCAGCTCCTCGATCATCTGCTCCGGCAGCCCGAACCGGTCCGAGAGGGCGGCCGGCAGCTCCGGCCGCAGCCGTTCGGCGAGCGCATCGGCGGTATCGGGGTCGGGGAGGCTCAGCGCGAGGCGGAGCGCAATGGGGCAGCTGTCGGTCACGGGGTGGGTCCCTTCGCGGAGCGGTCCGTACGCAGCCGGCGGAGTGCGATCGTCATGCCATCGCCGGTACGCAAACGATCGTGACACGGACCACTGACAACGCCCGCGGACCCGCTTCCGCCCGCAACGCAGCGGTGCGCCGACCGGTCCCACGGACC
>NZ_JBEZJZ010000085.1:0-36509 GCF_040651455.1 Streptomyces sp. NPDC048483 | reverse complement strand
GGGACGGCGCGGCCATGGTCCCCCCGGCCGGCCGGCGCTTCGCCTCCGGCGGGAGCTGCCCCCCGCCCACCGCCTGATCCGTCACCGGTCACGCTCCTGTCCACCTGCGCGTACGAACCCGTCGCGTTCGCCGACGGGAACGCTGCCGAGCGTAGTTCACGATCCGTCACCGCCCGCGTTGAGCGCGGCGGTTGGGTCACTCGATCGGAACAGCAGATCATCAGACCGGTTCGCAACGGAGCCGGTTTCGGCCCGGCCGGGCCGGGGATCAGGCCTCGAAGGGACGGGCCGGCCACGGCGCACCGGCCGGCCGCAGCGCGTCCAGCCCCTCGCCGCCCTGGGCCGCGGTCAGCGCCAGCACCCCCACCACGAGGCAGTTGTTGTGCAGCTCACCGGCGAGCACCCCGCGCACCAGCTCGTCCTGCGGCACCCGCGCCAGCTCCATGTCGGCCTCCTCCTCGGAGACCTCGAAGCGCTCGCCCTCCGCCTCGGACAGATCCCGGGCAAGGAAGATCCGTACGGCTTCGTCACAGCCGCCCGGCGTCGTGTAGACGTCGGTCAGCACCCGCCAGTCCTCGGCCTTGACGTGCGCCTCCTCGTACAGCTCGCGCTGCGCGGCGTGCAGCGGGTTCTCACCGGGGATGTCGAGCAGCCCGGCGGGGATCTCCCACAGCTTCTGGCGTACGGGGTGGCGGTACTGGCGCAGCACCAGCACCCGGCCCTCGTCGTCGAGGGCGAGCACCGCGACCGAGCCGGGGTGGACCTGGTAGTCGCGGGTGACGGTGGAGCCGTCCGGCATGACGACCTCGTCGGTGCGCACGCTGGTCTTGTTCCCGGTGAACGGCGTCGTGGTGGCGGTGACCGTCCACTCCTCGGGGGTGTCCTTGATCGCCATGGCGCGTCCTCCTGTGTGTGCCTGTGCCAACGCGGTACGGCCTGCGTGGTGCCTGTGCCCACGCAGAAACCGGGGCACGGCCTCGGGAAAACCCGAAAATCGGCCGTACCCCGGCAACCGTATCCGGCGCGTCTCCGCTACTTCGCGACGCCCGTCTTGCGCGCGACCGCGGCCTTCACCAGACCGGCGAAGAGCGGGTGCGGGCGGGTCGGGCGGGAGCGCAGCTCCGGGTGCGCCTGGGTGGCGACCAGGTAGGGGTGCACCTCGCGCGGGTACTCGACGTACTCGACGAGCTTGTTGTCCGGGGACGTGCCCGAGAACTGCAGCCCGGCCTTCTTCTCCAGCTCACCGCGGTAGGCGTTGTTGACCTCGTAGCGGTGGCGGTGGCGCTCCTCGACGTACGGCTGGTTGTCGTACACCTCGCGCACGATGGAGCCCTCGGCGAGCTTGGCCGGGTACATGCCCAGTCGCATGGTGCCGCCCATGTCGCCCTCACCGGCGACGATGTCCATCTGCTCGGCCATCGTGGAGATCACCGGGTGGGCGGCGCCCGGGTCGAACTCGGTGGAGTTCGCGCCCTCGATGCCGGCCAGGTTGCGGGCCGCCTCGATGACCACGCACTGCAGACCCAGGCACAGGCCCAGCAGCGGCAGCTTGTTCTCGCGGGCGTAGGTGATGGCGCCGACCTTGCCGTCCACACCGCGGTCGCCGAAGCCGCCGGGGATGCAGACCGCATCGCAGTCCGCGAGCTGCTCGGCGGCGCCCGCCGGGGTCTTGCAGTCGTCGGAGGTGACCCACTTGAGCTTGACCCGGGTCTTGTTCGCGAAGCCGCCGGCCCGCAGCGCCTCGGTGACCGAGAGGTAGGCGTCCGGCAGGTCGATGTACTTGCCGACCAGCGCGACCTTGACCTCGTGGTCGGGGTTGTGGACGCGGTCCAGCAGGTCCTCCCACTGGGTCCAGTTCACATCGCGGAAGGGCAGGTCCAGCTTCCGTACGACATAGGCGTCCAGGCCCTCGGTGTGCAGGACCTTGGGGATGTCGTAGATGGACGGCGCGTCGATGGCGGCGACCACCGCCGCCTCGTCGACGTCGCACATCAGCGAGATCTTGCGCTTGATCGCGGTCGGCACCTCGCGGTCGGCGCGCAGCACGATCGCGTCGGGCTGGATGCCGATGTTGCGCAGTGCCGCCACCGAGTGCTGGGTCGGCTTGGTCTTGAGCTCACCGGACGGGCCGATGTAGGGGAGCAGCGAGATGTGCACGACGAAGACGTTGTCGCGGCCGACCTCGTGGCGGACCTGGCGGACGGTCTCCAGGAACGGCAGCGACTCGATGTCGCCGACCGTGCCGCCGACCTCGGTGATCACGACATCGACGTCGTCGGTCGCCATCCGCCGGATGCGGTGCTTGATCTCGTTGGTGATGTGCGGGATGACCTGCACGGTGTCACCGAGGTACTCGCCGCGGCGCTCCTTGGCGATCACGGTGTTGTAGACCTGGCCGGTCGTGACGTTCGCGGAGCCGTCGAGGTCGACGTCCAGGAATCGCTCGTAGTGACCGATGTCCAGGTCGGTCTCGGCACCGTCGTTCGTGACGAAGACCTCACCGTGCTGGAACGGGTTCATCGTTCCCGGGTCGACGTTCAGGTACGGGTCGAGCTTCTGCATCGTGACCCGCAGGCCGCGCGCCTTCAGGAGCGCACCCAGGCTGGAGGCGGTGAGCCCCTTGCCGAGCGAGGAGGCGACGCCCCCGGTGACGAAGAGGTGCTTGGTCGTCGTGGATTTGGGCGGCATGGCCAAGAGGGAGCTCCCGTGGTCGCGAGGTGGAGAGGTGCGAGGCGGCCGGACCTGGTGTTTCAGGGGTGCCGTCGCTGCGGTTCGGGGGTGCCGTGACTACTGCGGGAAACCACCGGTCCACGGGGTACCAGGCTATCAGCGACCGGGCATGGTCGCTCCCGGCCACGCATGGCCGAATTCCATGTGACGGCCATGTAACCCCTGCCACCCGAACGGAGCACCCCACTCCATGCGAGCGTCGCGCGGATCATTCGTGCACGTCGTATCCTGCTCGGACACTCGCTTACGAGCCGCCCGGGAAGGCACCACCCCCGCCCGATTTCCGGTCCCGCTGCTCGGCGAAGTTTCATGGGCAGGACGGACAGCACACACGTCCCATGGGGGGCGTCACTCCAGTTCGACGGGAGATGCACGTGGCCGGGCGCATCGAGGACTACGCACTCATCGGCGATATGCAGACGGCCGCTCTAGTGTGCCGGGACGGCACCGTCGACTGGCTGTGTCTGCCCCGCTTCGACTCGCCGGCGGTCTTCGCGGGCCTGCTCGGCACCGAGGAGCACGGCTTCTGGCGGATGGGCCCGGCCTACGGCCCCGGCGCCGGGCCCAAGCCCGCCGACCGCCGCCGCTACCGGGGCGACTCCCTGGTGCTGGAATCGGAGTGGGACACCCCGCGCGGCACCGTCCGGGTGATCGACTTCATGCCGCCGCGCGACGGCGCCCCGCAGGTGATCCGCATCGTGGAGGGCGTCAGCGGGCGTGTCCCGATGCGCTCGGAGCTGCGGATGCGGTTCGCGTACGGCTGGGTGGTGCCCTGGGTCCACAAGATCGACGGCCGTACGGTCGCGGTCGCGGGCCCCGACTCCGTATGGCTGGACACCGAGGCCGAGACGTACGGCAAGCATCTGACGACGTACTCCGACTTCACCGTCTCCCCCGGCGACCGGATCGCCTTCACCATCAGCTGGCAGCCCTCGCACCACCAGCCGCCCGCCATGGCCGAGCCGGAGTCCTCGCTGGAGGCCACCGAGGACTTCTGGCGCGAGTGGGTCGAGCACTGCACGTACCACGGCCCGTACCGCGATGCGGTGGTCCGCTCGCTGATCACCCTCAAGGCCCTCACCTACGCCCCGACCGGCGGCATCGTCGCCGCGCCGACGACCTCCCTGCCCGAGTGCATCGGCGGCGTGCGCAACTGGGACTACCGCTTCACCTGGCTCCGCGACGCCGCGATCACCCTCTCCTCCCTCCTGCGCACCGGCTACCGCGAGGAGGCGCGGGCCTGGCGCGAGTGGCTGCTGCGGGCGGTGGCCGGCGATCCGGAGAACCTCCAGATCATGTACGGCATCGCCGGCGAGCGGGAGCTGGGCGAGAACGACCTCAACTGGCTTCCCGGATACGAGAATTCGCAGCCCGTACGGGTCGGCAACGGCGCCGCCGGCCAGCTCCAGCTGGACGTCTACGGCGAGGTCACCGAGGCCCTGCACCTGGCCCACATGACCGGGCTGGCCCGCAACGACTACGCCTCCCTCCTCCAGATCAAGCTGATCCAGTGGGTGGAGAAGCACTGGGACCAGCCCGACGAGGGCATCTGGGAGGTCCGCGGCCCGCGCCGGCACTTCGTCCACTCCAAGGTCATGACCTGGGTCGCCGTCGACCGCACCGTCAAGCTGATCGAGTCCGGGGACGTCGACGGACCGCTGGAGCGCTGGAAGGATCTGCGCGAGACCATCCACCGGGACGTCTGCGAGAAGGGTTACGACAAGGAGCGCAACACCTTCACCCAGTCCTACGGCTCCCAGGAACTGGACGCCTCGCTGCTCCTCATCCCCCAGATGGGTTTTCTGCCGCCGGACGACAAGCGCGTCATCGGCACCATCGAGGCGATCCAGCGCGAGCTGTCCACCGAGGACGGCTTCATCCTGCGCTACCCCACCTCCGGCGAGGACGACCTCGGCGTGGACGGCCTGGAGGGCGAGGAGGGCGCGTTCCTGGCCTGCTCCTTCTGGCTCGCCGACGACCTGGCGATGATCGGCCGGGTGGAGGAGGCCCGCAAGCTCTTCGAGAAGCTGCTCTCGCTCCGCAACGACCTGGGCCTGCTCGCGGAGGAGTGGGACCCCAAGCTCAAGCGCCAGGTGGGCAACTTCCCGCAGGCGTTCAGCCACGTTCCGCTGATCGACACGGCGCTGCGGCTGACGGCGAGCGGGGCGTACGGGGGCGGGTAGCCCGTGGCCACGTGCCGGGCGGGTCCCGGGTGCCGGGTCGCTTCCGCCACCCGGGCGGCCCTTCAGCTCCGCGCCCGCGGGACCAGCGCGAGGGCGGCGACCGGCAGGATCAGCAGCACCGCGGCCGCGTTCAGTCCCCCGTAGCCGCTCAGCGCCACGATCCCCCCTGCGAGCGCGCCGCCGCCCGCCCCGGCCAGGTTCATCAGGGTGTCGGCGAGCCCCTGGACCTCGGAGCGGTTCGCGGCCGCGGCCGATTCGGTCAGCAGCGTCGAGCCGGCGACGGTCGCGCAGGACCAGCCGAGGCCCAGCAGGAACAGGCCGATGATGATGGCCGTCCGGTTGCTGCCGGCGGTGCCGGCGACGGCGGCCGCACAGAGCAGGACGGCCTGTCCGACGAGGATCATGCGGATCCGGCCGATCCGGTCGGTGAGCCAGCCGACGAACGGCGAGAGCGCGTACATCCCGGCGATGTGCAGGCTGATGGTGAAGCCGACGACGCTCAACTCCGCGCCGTGGTGGGCGAGATGGATCGGCGTCATGGTCATCACGGACACCATGACGGCATGCCCGAGGACGACGGCGACCAGGCCGAGCCACGCCTTGGGGGACGCACGGACATGCCGGAGGGCGGCGGTGAGGCGGGCGGCGGGCGCGGGCCGGCCGCCCTTGCCGCCGGAGGCCGGAGCCCTACCGCCCGGAGCCGCCGTCGTCCGTGCCGCAGCGGTCGCGAGAAGCAGCGGGTCCGGGCGGAGCAGCAGCGCGATCAGCGCCCAGCCGATCAGGAACGCAGCGACCGAGAACACAAATGTGCCCGCCTCCTCGGGCAGGCCCAGGGCACGGGCGACCGGCTCGCCGGGGCCGCTGAGGTTGGGGCCGACGACGCTGCCGGCAGTGGTGGACCAGACGACGAGGGACAGGGCGCGCGCCCGGTGGGCGTCCTCGGCGAGGTCGGTGGCGGCGAAGCGGGACTGGAGGTTGGCGGCGGTGGCGGAGCCGATGAGGAGCATGCCGACGAACACCAGGGGGAACCAGCCGAGCCGGGCCGAGACCAGCACCAGCAGCGCGCCCGCGGCGCCGAGCAGCCAGCCGGCGCCGAGTCCGGCGCGGCGGCCCCGCGCGCGGGAGAGCGCGGCGAGCGGGATACCGAGCAGCGCCGCGCCCAGGGTGATGAAGGTGGCGGCGAGACCGGCCGCGGCCTCGGATCCGGTGAGCCGGCCGGCCAGCAGCGAGCTGGACGAGAGCATCGAGCCCATCCCGATCCCGCCCACGACCTGGGCGGACATCAGGACCCGGACGGTGCGGCGCTGCACGGCGGCAACGGTCGCGGGCTCCGGGCCCCGGGCTATGGACGTGGGCCCGCCGTCCGGACACCGTCCGTCGGCGGGGTCGTTGCGCGCTTGTGCAGTACCTGACATAAGGCACAGCGTACGGACGGGCGGGCCCGCGTGGAGCGGGTCAGAACGGGGTGAGGGTGAGGGTGAGGTCCTTCGGGGCGCCGTCCTCGATGTACGAGGCGAACCCGGCGACGTCGTCGAAGGCGAAGCCGTACGCCTTGCCGTCCCGGGCCGCCGAGTGCATGGCCTTGGCGTAGTGGTGGGTGAGCCGTCCCTGGTAGAAGGCGGCCGGGTCGGTGGTGGGCTGGGCGGCGTTCGAGAGGAGCGTGGAGCGGTTGAGGGCGGCGCCGAGGATGGCGGCGACCGGCCCGAGGGTGCCGTCGTTGGGGGCGGCGAGGGTGCCGTCGCAGAAGAGGACGTCGCGGGTGGACGGCTTGTCGAAGGAGACCGTGCCGGGGCCGTTGAAGGAGAGTTTGCCGCCGCTGACCCGGCCCGTGAAAGTGCCCGCGTTGGTGGTGACGGTCAGGTCCTTGGTCTCGTAGGCGGACCAGGCCTCGTCGATGGCCGGGGCGAGGTAGTCCTTGGCGAAGAGGCCGCTGTCCAGGCCGTGGCCCGGGGCGATGACCCGTTTGTCGTCGATGACCAGGCGGTCGAAGCCCTCGGCGCCCTTGATGTCGGCGAAGACCTTGGCGCGGGCGCCGTCCTTGAGCGTGCCGGTGGTCTGGTCCTTGGCCCCGGTGAGCTTGATCGCGAGCGGGACGCTGAACATGTCGACCATGGTGGTGTTGCAGTACATCCCACCGGAGTTGTACGTGAACTCGGCGCAGTCGTGCAGCACGTCGTAGTTGGGGTCGGACGCGACCCAGCCCGCCGGATAGGCCAGCGCCGCCTTGCCGTTGCCGTCCTCGACGGCCTTGAACTTGAGCTTGCTGCCGAGCGCGGTGTAGATCCGGCCGGACATCTGGGGCAGCTGGAGGGTCGTGGTGCCGGAGGCGGCGAGCGGTATGGCGTAGTCGGTGAAGCCGTCCGGGCCGTTGTCGGCCACGGCGACGGGCTTGAGCTCGCCGTCGGGGGTGACGTGCACCTGCTGTTTCCCGTCGTTGCCCACGATGTAGATCCACACCGAGGAATTCGCGTACTGGCCCGAGTTGTTGACGAGGTGCAGGGGCAGGCCCGCGGCCGCCCGGCCGGGCGGGGCGGGCGTCCCGATGGCGCGGCCGGCCAGAGCGAGTCCGGAAGCGGCGGCGGCGCCGGCGGCGAGTCCGCCGAGGAGGGTGCGGCGAGTGATCACGAGGCGGCTCCTTGGCGTGCGGTACGGGCGGGGGCGGGCTGCGCGGGGACGGACCGGGCGGGGGCGGGCTGCGCGACGGATACGGCGACATGGTCGACGAGCAGCGAGCCGCCGGGCCGGGTGGCGTCGGTGGGGGTGGCGGAGCCCGCCACGCCGTCCGGGAAGCCGCCGCCCATCGCGAGGTCGATCAGCAGGAAGTGACCGTGGTGGGTCGCCTTCGCCCAGCTGTCGGCGTCCATCTCGGAGGCGGCGACGGTGTGGAACCGCTGCCCGTCCACATACCAGTTCAGCGACTCCGCGGCGCCGTCGGTGCGGTCGAGCTCCAGCGCGTACGTATGGAATCCGGCCTGGCAGGCCGTGGCCGGGCACTCGCGTGAACCGCCCTTGCCCTGCGTCTCGTTGCAGGGGCCGCCGGGGCTGACGCCGCAGTGCAGCGTGCCCCAGACCTTGTTGATCCCGTTGGCGTTCTCCATGACGTCGAACTCGCCGATGCCCGGCCAGTTCTGGTAGTTGCCCCGGTAGGCGTCGCCGAGCGTCCAGAACGCCGGCCAGTAGCCGAGCGCGGCGTCACCGGAGGCCTCGGGCATCCGGATGCCCGCCTCGATGCGCAGCCTGCCGCCGGCCGGCGCCGCGAAGTCGGTACGCCGGGACTCGATGCGGCCCGAGGTCCATTCGCCGCCGTCCTTCAGCGCGGTGATCTTGAGGTGGCCCGCGCCGTCGAGCTGGAGGTTCTCGGGGCGGTCGGTGTAGGTCTGCACCTCGCCGGTGCCCCAGTTGGGCGGGCCTCCGGGATAGCCGGTGCCGGTGTCGGTGATCCAGTCGTCGGCGGAGGGGGGCGTTCCGGCAGCGCCGTCGAAGTCGGTGCGCCAGACCTCCTGGAAGGGGGCGGGCCGGGCCTCGCCGGCGGCGGACGCCGTCGGGAGGATGAAGGAAGCGGCGCCGGCGAGTGCGGCGCTCACAGCGAAGAGCACCGCTCTCGCGCTTCTGCGGCCAGTTTTCATGCTCATGACATTCTCCTCGCACGGTGGGGGGTAGTGAGGAGTTCTGAGGGACACCCGGTGTGAGAGCGCTCTCACACCGCATCCAGACGGAACCCTGCCGACTCGACGGCATACCGTCAAGTCATCACGGAGAAAAAGGAGTTGGACGGTGCCGGATGACCTCTGAACCCCACGGCCCGCGCCCCGCGCACGGCCCGCGCCCCACCCTGGAGGCCGTCGCGGCGCGCGCCGGAGTCTCCCGGGCGACGGTCTCCCGCGTGGTCAACGGCGGTACGGGCGTGCGGGCCGCGGTCCGCGAACGCGTCCGCCAGGCGGTGGCGGAGCTGGGATACGTACCGAACAGCGCGGCCCGCTCCCTGGTCACCCGGCGCACCGGCGCGGTCGCCGTGATCATCGCCGAACCGGAGACCCGCGTCTTCTCCGACCCGTTCTTCGGCCGCCAGCTGCGCGGCATCAGCCGCGAACTGTCCGCCGCCGACACCCAGCTCCTGCTGCTGTTCGTCGACCACCGCGACGACTACGACCGCATCGGCCGCTATCTGGCGGCCGGGCATGTCGACGGCGCGCTGATGTTCTCGCTGCACGGCGACGGCCCGCTGCCCGCCATGGCCGAGCGCGCCGGACTGCCCACGGTCTACGGCGGCCGCCCCGGCTGGCCGGGCGCCGACCGTGAGCCCCGGCCGCTGTACGTCGACACCGACAACCGCGACGGCGCCCGCCAGGCCGTACGCCATCTCCTCGCCCGCGGCCGCCGCCGGATCGCCGTCATCACCGGCCCCCTCGACCAGACCTCCGCCGTCGACCGGCTCGACGGCTACCGCGACGCCCTGGGCACCGCGGATCCGGACCCGCACCTGATCGCGGACGGCCGGTTCACGGCACAGGGCGGTGAGCACGCCATGGCCCAACTCCTCGACGCCGCACCCGACCTGGACGCCGTGTTCGCCTGCTCGGACCTGATGGCGAACGGCGCGCTGCGCACCCTGCGGGCCCACGGCCGCCGGGTGCCGCACGATGTCGCGGTGGTCGGCTACGACGACCTCGAGCCCGCGGCCTGGGCGGACCCGCCGCTGACCACGGTGCGGCAGGACGTGGAAGAGATGGGCCGGCTGATGGCCCGGCTGCTGCTGGGGCGGCTGGGGATCCGGGAAACGGAGAGCGGGGACCTCACACCGGTGATCATGGAGGCGAGGCTGGTGGTGCGCGAATCGGGCTGAGGGCCCCGCCGCCGGGGCGCTCCGCCGGTGCTGCCATACGGACCATGCGCCTCCGGATAGCGGACTACGGGTACCGTCCTGGCCATGGGGCCGGAAGCACGCGAAGCGCACATCGAAGCCGAGATCACGGTACGCAGGGCACTGGAGCTGCCCGCGCTGCGGCGCGGCCTGCCGGAGGTGCTGGCCGGCGAGGACCGGCTGGACCGGCCGGTGCGCTGGGTCCATGCGGGCGAAGTGCCGCATATCGCCTCGCTGCTCAAGGGGGGCGAGCTGCTGCTGACCACCGGCCTGGGACTGGGCGCCCGGCCGTCCGAACAGCGCGCCTTCATCCGCAAGCTCGCCGACCGCGAGATCGCCGCTCTCGTCGTGGAGCTCGGCTCTCGTTTCGCATCGCTGCCCTCGGCGCTGATCGACAGCGCCCGGGACTGCGGCCTGCCGCTGATCCAGCTGCACCGCGAGGTCCCGTACGTCACCGTCACCGAGGCCATCCACACCGAGATCATCAACAGCCACTACACGCTGCTGCGCCGGGCCGACGAGATCCTGCGGCGCTGTACGGACGTCCTGCTGCGCGGCGGCGGCACCCCCGAAGTGCTCCGGCTGCTGGCCGCGTTCACCGGCAACCCCCTCTGCCTGGAGGCCCCCGACGGCAGCCCGCTCTACGCGGCGGGCCCGGACAGCGACGAGGACGACGGCCCGGCCGCGGCCGACCCCCTGCTGGCCTGGGAGGGCCTGCGCGACACCGGCGTACGCATCGACATCCCCGGTGGCGGCCACGGCCCCGACGCCGTCCGCGCCCGCCTGGTCCTGCTCCCCGTCAACGCCCCGCTGGCCCCCGTCCACCGGATCGCCGCCGAACGCGCCGCCGACCTCCTCGCCGTCGTCATGCTCCAGTCCCGCCAGGAGGAGGTACTGGCCGCACGAGGACGCGGCGACTTCCTGGCCGACCTGGCCGAGGGGCGGATCTCCGCGGCCGAGGCCCCCGTCCAGGCCCGCCTGCTGGGCTTCCGCCCCGGCCCCGAGCCCGTGTTCCCGGTCGTCATGCGGCTGCCCGCCGGTCTCCCCACCCCCGGGAGCTGGGCCCTCCTCGCCCAGGCCCTGCGCGAGGAACTCGCCGCCCCCGGAGTGCCCGTACTCCTCGGCGTACGGCCCGTGGAGGGCCGCGTCCCGATGCTCGTGTCCCTCCGCGCGGGCCAGGACCGCGACGCGCTCGCCGACCGCATCGCCGAGGCGCTGCGCGCCGGAGTCGTCCGCACGGGCCTCGACCGCCCGGCCGCACACCGCCCGGTGGTCGTCGTCGGTACGTCGGGCGACTGGGCGGCCGCCGGCCCCGCGCTGCGGCACGCGGCGGAGGCGGCGTCCGCGGCCGCGGGCCTGCCCGAGCAGCCCTGGTACGACGCCCGCCGCCTCGACATCGAGCTGCTCCTGTGGCGGATGCGCGAGCACGGCGAACAGGGCGTGCTGGCCGACTTCGTCGACCGCGCCATCGGCCCTCTCCTGGCCCACGACCGCAGCGCCCGCCAGCCGCTGCTCCCCACCCTGGAGGCCTACCTGGCCAGCGCGGGCCGCAAGGCCGAAACCGCGCGCGACCTGAACGTCAACCGCCAGACCCTCTACGACCGCCTGGCCCGCATCGCCCAACTCCTGCACACCGACCTGGAAGACCCCCAGACCGTCCTCGGCCTCCGCCTGGCCCTGCGCGCACGACGCCACACGGACAAGCCGTAGGGCCGCGCCCGGAACCGGCTGCGGGGGGCTGGGGCTACCCGGCGACCGTCTCCGCCGCGGTGCCGACGCCGAGGGCCACCAGGACGCCGCCCGTCGTGCGCTCGAGGTTGCGGTGTACCCGGGGGCGCCGCAGCCGGTCCAGGAGGCGGCCCGCGCAGACGACCACCAGGAGCAGCCAGCCTGCGGCGATGACCGCGTCCACGGCGCCGAGGAGCAGGGTGGTACCCAGGACCGAGTGGCCCTCGGGCAGGAACTGCGGGACGACGGCGACGAAGAAGATGCCGACCTTGGGGTTGAGCAGGCAGCTCAACAGGCCCTGCCGGAAGGCGTGTACGGCGCCGAGACGGGCGGCGGGGCGCTCCTGCGCCACGGCGAGCGCGGTCCCGGAGGCCGTCGCCGCCCCGGAGCGCCGCTGGGCCCACAGCGCCTGGCCGCCCAGCACCACCAGGTAGGCCGCCCCCGCCAGCCGTACGACCGTGAAGGCCGTGTCCCACCGCTGCAGCGCCGCCGCGAGGCCCACGGCCGCGGCGACCGCCCAGGCGAGCGATCCGACCGCGGCGCCGACGGCCGTGGCCGCACCCGTACGCCGCCCGCCCCGTACGCAGTTGCGCAGCACCAGGAGGGTGTCGGGGCCCGGAGTCATCGTCATCAGCAGGGCGAACAGCGCAAACCCCATGACCGCAGCCGTCACGGCGCTCTCCCGTCGTACGAGGGTCCGATTCCGATGAGCCTATCCGGTGGTCCGGGCCGGCCGGGCCCGCGGGCTCAGACTGCCGGCAGCGGCCCGGTCAGCTCGTCGTAGACGCTCAGGACCTGCGCGACCGTGTCGTCCTCGCTCGGCCAGCCGGCCGCCTGGACGCGGCCGGTCTCGGCCAGCGCATCGCGGCGTACGGGGTCGGCGAGGAGGCCGAGGACGCTGCGCGCCAGGGCGGCGGCATCCCCGTAACGGACGAGTTCCGCGGCCGGGCCGACCAGTTCGCGGGTGCCCCCGGTGTCGGTGGCGACCAACGGGACGCCGGCCCGCAGCGCCTCCTGGGCGATCAGGGACCGCGCTTCCCAGCGGCTGGGCAGCACCACCAGGTCCGCGGCGGCCAGGAGTTCGGGCACATCGTCGCGTCGGCCCAGCAGCTGGACGGGCAGCCGCTCGGTGTCGATACGCCGCTGGAGCGCGGCCCGCAGTTCGCCCTCGCCCGCGATGGCGAGCAGCGGCTGCGGGTCCAGCGCGCACCATGCGTGCGCCGCGTCCAGCAGCAGATCATGGCCCTGGTGCGCTTCGAGGCGGCCGACGGCGAGCAGCAACGGCCGGTCCACCGCGCCCAGTTCGGCCCGCTCCTTGCGCCGCATCCGGTCATGATCCTCGGGCTCGGCCGGTCCGCCGCCGGGCCGGGGGTGCGGGATCGCGACCGGCGCCAAGCGGGCATCGCGCGCGCCCCGCCGGCGCGCCCGGTCCACCAGGTCGGAACAGGCCCCCAGGACGACGGCGGCGGCCCGGGCCACCCGCCGTTCCATCAGATGCACGAGCCCGGCCCGCGCGCCCTCGGTGTGCGCCTTGGTGTGCCAGGTGATGACCAGGGGGACGCGCGCGCCCCGGGGACTGCGCAGCCCGCGCAGTGCCGTCGCGGCACGCATCCCGGCCCGCAGTCCGTGCGCGTGCACCAGGTCGGCGTCCCAGCAGGCGCTCCGCAGCGAGGCCACACCCGCCGGGTCCATCCGCGGTCCGACCTGCACGAACCGCGCGCCCGCGGCGGTGAAGCCGTAGGTCTGCTCGGCGTCGGGGGTGGCGCAGACGGTGACCCGTACCCCGCGGGCGACCAGCCCTTCGGCCAGCGAGCGGACATGTGCCGCGCTACCGGCGCTGCCGTGCCCGAGCACCTGGACCGTGCGCAGCGGCGACTGCCCGTGCGACGAGGTCGGGGTGCTGGTCACGTTGGTCGGGGCTCCTGGGTCGGGGACGGTACGGACCGTACCGGTGGTGGGGTCCGAGTACTACAAGGCGCTGCGGCACGCTGCCGGTGGCGAGCGAGACGTCCCCCGACCGGGCGGGGCCGACCGGGCGGACGGGGCAAGCGCGCCCGGTCCCGCGCACCGCGCCCAGGATGCCAGCCCCGCGGCCCCGGTTCCGCACCATGGGGACGCCGTTGCGGTGGGATGTCTCACCCTCGGCGCCACGGGATCACCCACATGGGCGACAAACCACTCGCTCACCCGGCGGTGCGGGGCTCAACAACCGGCCGGAATTCGCCGTTTGGGGCGGATCCGGTGACATACGGGACAGAGCCCGGCGCCCCGGTGCGCGCCGGGCGGCGGCCGGTGCGCCTCAGATCGCGGCGACCGCCCGGCTGACGCGGTCACCCGCCGCCGCGGCGGCCACCAGCCCCGCGGCGTGCGCGGCCAGCCCCTTGCGTCCGTTTCCGGCGACGATGGCGAGCCCGAGGGCCGCGCCAAGCGCGTGCGCCCCGGCGTCGCCGAGCATGGTGCGCTCGGCGAGGTCGTCGCCGACGACCGCGGCCGCGGCCCCCATGGGCGCGGCGGACAGCGTCCCGGCCTCGCCCCGGCGCAGCAGCCCCGGCGCACCGATGGCCAGGACGGCACCGGGCGCCCGGCCCGGCCGGACGTCCAGGAGGTTCACCAGGTGGGCCGAGCCCGCGATCACCACGCCCGCCAGCAGCTTGTCGGCCGGGCGCGGCTTGAGGAGGGCACCGGCGGCGAGCCCGGCGGCACCGATGCCGAAGAGTTTCACCGCCCCGGTGGTGACCTCGCCCTGGCGGAGCGCCGCCAGGTGCGCCCGGAATCCGCGCCGGGTGTCGTCGGCGCCGAAGACGTCGTCGTACGCCCCACAGCCCCCGGCGGCCAGCACCGCAAGGGCCGTGGCACTCCGGGTGCGGGCGGACAGCCCCGGTGCGGTGGCGGCGGCGAGCGCGGTGCCGGTGGCCGCCGCGAGCCCGGCGTGCAGGCTGACGGTCCGGCCCGCGTAATTCTTCCGGTCCCACAGGACGGCGCCGCCTGGCGGACGGTTCCGCAGCGCCCCGTACGCGGCCCGGGTCGCCCCCGCCGCCCCGAGCATCGCCGCGATCCTGCCCAGCACCTTGCCGCCTGCCGCCGCCACCATGTCACTCCCCTCGCCCGGCCCCGTGCCGGGCTCAACTCCCGCCACCCTAGGGGGAGAGCGGTTCCCGGACTCGTCCGGCTCCGGCTCTGACCTGGGATGACGCCGCCTGTCCCGAATGGGCGGTGAGGGGTGTTATGGCGGGGCGCGCCGGGTTACGGGTGCACGGCGCCGACGCCCCGTAAGGCCGCCCGCCTAGCGGCTTGTGCGCGCCGTCTCCAGCAGTTCCTCGGCGTGCGCCCGAGCCGTTTCGGAGTCTTCCTGACCGGCCAGCATCCGGGAGAGCTCGCGGACCCGCTCCTCGCCCTCCAGGACGGTGACCCCGCTCCTGGTGACCGACCCGTCGTGGGTCTTCTCCACCAGGAGCTGCCGGTCCGCGAACGCCGCGACCTGCGGAAGGTGCGTGACGACCACGACCTGGGCCGACCTGGCGAGCCGGGCGAGCCGCCGGCCGACCTCGACGGCCGCCTTGCCGCCGACACCGGCGTCGACCTCGTCGAAGAGGTAGGTCGGTACGGGGTCGGACCCGGCGAAGACCACCTCGACGGCGAGCATCACCCGGGAGAGCTCACCGCCGGACGCCCCCTTGGCAATGGGGCGGGGCGGGGTGCCCGGGTGCGGGGCGAGGAGGAGCTCGACCTCGTCGGCGCCGGCCGGGCCGTAGGCCACCGCGCGGCCGCCGACCTCGATGCCGTCGGTCTCGTCGGCCACCTCCGTCTGCCGGATCTGCACGCTCACCCGGGCGTGCGGCATGGCAAGTTCGGCGAGCTCGGCGGTCACCGCGTCGGCAAAACGCTTGGCGGAGGCCGTCCGGGCGTCCGTCAACGCCTGTGCCAGGTCGCCCAGTTCGGCCCGGAGCGCGTCCCGCTCGGCGGTCAGCTCGCCGATCCGGTCGTCGTCGCCGTCCAGTTCGGAAAGGCGTGCGGCGCTCTCCTCGGCCCAGGCCAGGACGCCCGCGATGTCCTGGCCGTACTTGCGCGTCAGGTGGTTCAGGGCGGCGCGGCGCTCCTCGACGGCGGCGAGCCGCAGCGGGTCGGCGTCCAGGCCGTCCGCGTAACTGGCCAGCTCGCCCGCCACATCCCCCATCAGGATGCCGATCTCGCCGAGCCGGTCGGCCAGCGCGGACAGCTCCTGGTCGTGGCTGCGTACCGAGTCCAGCGCGCGGTGGGCGCCGGCGACCAGGGTGGTGCCGTCGATGCCCTCGGGGTCCTCGGGGTTGCCGGCCAGCGCGGCGTGCGCGGCGGTCGCGGCGGAGGCCAGCGCCTCGGCGTGGCCCAGCCGCTCGGCCTCGGCGGCAAGCTCGGTGTCCTCGCCCGGCTGCGGCTCGGCGGCGGCGATCTCCTCCAGGCCGAAGCGCAGCAGATCCGCCTCCTGGGAGCGTTCGCGGGCGCGGGTGGTCAGCTCCTCCAGCTCGGTGGCGACGGCCCGCAGCCGCTTGTGGGCGGAGGTGTACTTGGCGAGCGGGACGGCGACCGCGTCCCCGGCGTACCGGTCCAGCGCCTGGCGCTGCCGGGCCGGGCGCAGCAGGCCCTGCTGGTCGGTCTGGCCGTGCACGGCGACCAGGTCGTCCGCCAACTCCCCCAGCAGGCCGACCGGGACCGACCGGCCGCCGAGATGCGCGCGCGAGCGGCCCTCGGCGGAGAGGGTACGGCTGATCAGCAGCGCGCCGTCGTCCAGCTCGGCGCCCGCCTCCTCGGCCCGTACGGCCGCCGGCGCCTTGGGGCCGATGGTGACCCGGCCCTCGACGACCGCCGACTTGGCGCCGATCCGCACCAGGGCGGGGTCCGCGCGCCCGCCGAGCAGCAGGCCGAGGCTGGTGACGACCATGGTCTTGCCCGCGCCCGTCTCGCCGGTCACCGCCGTGAAGCCCGGGGACAGCTCGACAACGGCATCGTCAATGACACCCAGGGACCGGATCCGCATCTCCTCCAACACGGATACGACCTTACGAGGTCCGGGGGTGGCCCCGCGACGGCCTCCCCCCGACTCCTGCGCTCCGCTGCCCGCGCCTTGCGGAAAACCCCACCCGAACCCGGAGGGATACCTCATGGTGCGGGTCCGCACTGATCCATCACGCTGAGTAATGCCAGGAAAGGAAAGATGACCTCCGGAAAGGGAATGGTGTCCTCGTGCACACGAACGACGTCCCCGCGAAAGGCGTCCTCCCGATCAGCGCCGCGCGCCGCCGCTCCCGCCGCCCCGGCCGGGCACCGCTGCTCCTGACGACCTTGACCGTCCTGACCGCCCTCGCCACCACCGCGGCGTGCGGCGCCCCGGCCAAACCGTCCCGCGCGAGGGGCTCGGACAACCACGCCCGTGGCACGGCGGGGACCCCGGCACCGGCCGGCTCCCTCGAGGGCGTCTGGCGGACGGACGGCTACGGCACCCTGGTCGCCATCAAGGGCCGCAGCCTGCGGACGTACGAGACCACCGCCCTCAGCTGCCTGCCCGGCTCCGTCACCGGCACCCGCGCGGGCGCCCCCGACGCACACGGCCGCAGCCGCTTCACGGTCCCCGACGCCGCCCCCGTCGCCGTGTCACCGGCCGGTCCCGCCCGCGCCGGCCTGACCTTCGAGGACAATGCCGGCCGGCGCACCCTGCACCGCATCCACGGCCTGCCCGCCCGGTGCGCCGAGCGCCCGTCCCACGACCCGCGCGCGGTGTTCGACGTCCTCTGGCAGACCTACGCCGAGAACTACCCCTTCTTCCGCGCGAAGAAGATCGACTGGACGGCGGTCCGCGACCGCTACCGTCCCCGCATCACGGCAAGGACCACCGACGGCGAACTCTTCGCGGTGCTGCGCACGATGATCGAGCCGCTGCACGACGCGCACACCAGCATCGACGCCGGCCCCGACCGGCACTACGCCGGCAAACGCCCCGGCACGGTCCTGCCCACCCCCGAATCCACCGCCCGGATCGCCACCGCCATCGCGGCGCATCTCGGGCCGGGGGTCACTCAGCGCCACTGGGCGGACGGCAAGCTCTCCTACGCCGATCTCCCCGGCCGCATCGGCTACTTCCGCATCACCCAGTTCACCGACTACACCGAGAAGGGCGACTACGCCGGCGATGTCGCCGTACTCGACCGCGCCCTGAACTCCGTGTTCACCAAGGCCCGTACGCACGGCCCGACAGCCCTGCGCGGCCTCATCGTCGATGTCCGGCTCAACGGCGGCGGCGCGGACCCGCTCGGCCTGCGGATCGCCTCCCGGCTCACCGACCGTCCGTATCTCGCGTACACCAAGCGGGCGCGCAACAACCCGTCCGACCCGGGGAAGTTCACCCGGCCCCAGCCGATCCGGATTCACCCGCACCGGGGCCCCGTCCACACCGGCCCGCTGACGGTCCTCACCGGGCCGCTGACGATCAGCGCGGGCGAGACCTTCACCCAGTCACTGATGGGCCGCTCCCCCTCGGCCACCCGGATCGGGCAGAACACCCAGGGCGTGTTCTCCGACGTCCTGGACCGCACCCTCCCGAACGGCTGGAGCTTCGGCCTCCCCAACGAGGAATTCCTGACCGCCGACGGCCACACCTTCGACGGCCCCGGCATTCCTCCGGGCCTCCGCACCCCCGTCTTCACCGACGAGGAGCTGAAGACCCGCCGCGACTCCGCACTCACCCGCGCCCGCGCACTCCTGGGCCGCCCTTCGCCCGGGGCCGTACGGCCCTAGTGCGGCGCCCCCCGCCACCCGGCCACCGGCAGGGCGAACTTGGCCACCAGACGATCGGTGAAGGAGGCATGATGCAGCCGCGCCAGGCGTACGGGCACGGCGCCGCGGCGGACCTCCACGCGGGCGCCCGCGGGGAGTTCGACGCTGCGACGGCCGTCGCACCACAGCACGCCGTGCGGGGTCTTGGGCTGGACCTCGACCGCCAGCACCGAACGCGGGGAGGTGACCAGCGGCTTGGCGAACAGGGCATGGGCGCTGATCGGGACCATCAGCAGGGCCTCGACCTCGGGCCAGACCACCGGGCCGCCCGCCGAGAAGGCATAGGCCGTCGAGCCGGTGGGGGTCGCGCAGACCACGCCGTCACCGCCGAAGCGCGAGACGGGCCGGCCGTCGACCTCGGTGACAACCTCGAGCATCCGCTCCCGCGCGGCCTTCTCCACGGACGCCTCGTTCAGCGCCCAGTCGGTGTGCACGACGCTGCCGTTGTTGCGTACCAGCACATCGAGGGTCATCCGCTCCTCGACCTCGTACGCGCGGGTGACGACCCGGTCGACCACCTTGTCGAGATCGTCGCGTTCGGCCTCCGCCAGGAAGCCGACCCGGCCGAGGTTGACGCCGAGCATCGGCACCCCGGACGTCCGGGCGAAGTCCGCTCCGCGCAGCAGCGTCCCGTCACCGCCGAGGACCACCAGCAGTTCGCAGCCCTCGGCAGCGCACTGCTCGGACTCGACGCGCTGGACCTCCGGCGGCAGCGGCAGATCCGCGGCCTCCTCCGCCAGGACCCGTACGCCGATGCCGCTGCGCAGCAGCCCCTGGACGACGAGTTCGGCGCTGCGGATGGCCGCGGGGCGGCCGGTGTGCGCGAGCAGGAAAACCGTCCGCTTCGCGCCGCTGTGTTCGTGTGCTGCGCTGCCTTCAACTGCCTTGGTTGTGGTCAACGAGGCCCCTCCGCCACTGCACGGTCGACATCCGCCGGGTCGAGTGCTGGCGCCCCGGCGCGCAGCCACAGAAAGTACTCGACATTCCCGGAAGGTCCGGGCAGCGGGCTCGCAGTCACGCCAACTACGCCGAGCCCCAGTTCGGCGGCGCGGGCCGCGACGCCGCGCACCGCCTCGACCCGCAGCTCCGCGCTGCGCACCACCCCGCCGCTGCCCAGCCGCTCCTTGCCCACCTCGAACTGCGGCTTGACCATCAGGACGAGGTCGGCGTCGGGGGCCGCGCAGGCAACGAGCGCGGGCAGGACCAGGCCGAGGGGGATGAAGGAGAGATCGCCGACGATGAGGTCGACCGGCTGCGCGTCGATCTGCTCGAGCGTCAACTCCCGTACGTTCGTCCGGTCCTTCACGGTGACCCGGTCGTCGCTCTGCAGCGACCAGGCGAGCTGTCCGTAACCGACGTCGACGGCGACCACGTGCCCGGCCCCGGCGCGCAGCAGGACATCGGTGAAGCCGCCGGTCGAGGCGCCGGCGTCCAGCGCCCGACGGCCCTTGATCTGCAGGCCTTGCGGGACGAAGGCGGCGAACGCGCCGGCCAGCTTGTGGCCGCCGCGCGAGACGTAGTCGGGGTCGCCGGCGTCCTCGCGTACGACGACGGCCGCGGCGGTCTCCACCTGGGTGGCGGCCTTGGTCGCGGTGGTCCCGCCGACGGTCACCCGTCCGGCGGCGATCAGCTGGCTCGCGTGCTCCCGCGAGCGGGCCAGCTTGCGGCGCACCAGCTCCGCGTCGAGTCGGCGTCGTGCCACTCCTGCCACCTGTGGTTCAGCTCCTGTTGTCGTACGTGGTCGAGGACGGTGCGGGCGGCCCCGGGCGCTGGTCGAGAGCGGCCAGCGCATCACGCAGCCCGCGGTGCACATCCTCGTACACCTCGAGGTGGCCGCTTGCGGGGAGGTGATCGGCATCGGCGAGACGCCGCAGCTGGGCGTCGACCGCCGCGTCCCCGGTGGGCGTGACGGCAACCCCGAGCGGCTGCGGCACGGCAGACCCCAGGGGCTCTTCGGTCGCGTCCCCCGCGGCTGCCTCCGGCCCCTGGCCGGACGTCGGCTCTTCCATACCCCAGACGCTACCTTGGCCGAGGGTGCCGGCGGCGAACGAGCCGCTCGCGACCTGGCGTATCGTCGCCCACGATGGCAACCCTCGACCAGTGCCGCGCCGCGCTCGACCGGCTGGCCCAGAACATGACCACGGCGGACGGCGACGTGCGCAGCGCCGCCGCCCTCGACCGCTCGCTCAGCTGCCGCATCACCGACCTGGACGTGACGTTCCTCGGGCGGCTGGCCGACGGCACCATCAAGGACGTCACCCACGTCCCGGGCCCGCCGCCGTACAAGGCCGAGATCCGCCTCGCGATGACCGGCGACGATCTGGTGGCGATGGTGGACGGCCGGCTCAACTTCGCCAGGGCCTGGGGCAGCGGCCGAGTCAAGCTGGAAGCGGGCCTGCGCGACCTGCTGCGTCTCAGGACGCTGCTGTAGCCCTGGCGGCCGCCGCCTTACGGGGCCTGCGCGCCGCCGGGACCACCAGCGGGGTCGCGGTCTCCGGATCGTCGATGACCTGGCAGGACAGCCCGAAGACCCGCTCCACCAGCTCCGCCGTGACGATGTCGGACGGCGCGCCCTCGGCGATGACGGCTCCGTCCTTCATGGCGATGAGGTGGGTGGCGTAGCGGGCGGCGTGGTTGAGGTCGTGCAGCACGGCGACCAGGGTGCGTCCCTGCTCCTCGTGCAGCTCCGCGCACAGGTCCAGCACCTCGATCTGATGCTGAATGTCCAGGTATGTCGTCGGCTCGTCCAGGAGGAACAACGGCGTCTGCTGGGCCAGCGCCATGGCGATCCAGACGCGTTGGCGCTGCCCGCCGGAGAGTTCGTCGACATAGCGCTCAGCCAGTTCGCCGACGCCGGTGGCCGCCATCGACTCCCGGACGATCCGCTCGTCCTCGGCCGACCACTGCCGCAGCAGGCCCTGGTGCGGGTAACGGCCGCGCGCCACCAGGTCCGCGACGGTGATCCCGTCCGGTGCGATGGACGTCTGCGGCAGCAGCCCGAGCGTCCGGGCGACCTTCTTGGCCGGCAGCGAGGAGATCGCCGACCCGTCCAGCAGGACCGCTCCCGCGCTGGGCCTGAGCATCCGCGACAGGGCGCGCAGCAGCGTGGACTTGCCGCAGGCGTTGGGGCCGACGATGACCGTGAAGGAGTGGTCGGGAATGGTGACCGAGAGGTTCTCGGCGATGACCCGCTGGTCGTAGGCGAGGGTGACGTTCTCGGCCGCGAGACGGCTCACTGCAAGGCTCCTGGGATTGTGGTGATCACTGCTGTGGTCCGGCGTCCGCCGGACCGGTTCCGGGCCGTCGACGGCCCCCGGCTCACGTCCGTCACCGGCTCACGTCCGCCCCCACTCACATCCGTCCCCGCTCACATCCGTCCCGCCCGCCGCTCGGTCGCCAGCAGCCACAGCAGATAGCCACCGCCAAGGATGCTGGTCAGGACGCCCACCGGCAGCTGATCGGCGCCGAAGAGCCGCTGCGAGGACCAGTCGGCGGCGACCAGCAGCGCGGCGCCCATCAGGGCGGCGGGCAGCAGATTGGGGCCGGGTGAGCGCGTGAGCCGCCGGGCGAGCGGGGGTGCGGTCAGGGCCACGAAGGAGATGGGCCCGGCCGCGGCGGCGGCGGAGGCGAAGAGCAGCACCGCGCCCAGCAGCGTCACGAGCCGGATCCGGTCGACCCGCACCCCGAGCGCATACGCCGCGTCGTCGCCCATCTCCAGCATCCGCAGCGGGCGTCCGCAGAGCAGCAGCAGCGGCAGGAGTACGGCGCAGGCGGCGGCGAGCGGCCCGACCTGGTCCCAGTCCCGGCCGTTGAGGGAGCCGTTCATCCAGGTGGTGGCCCGGGTCGCCTCGACGATGTTCGCCTTCGTCAGGAGGTAGAGCACCACCGCGTAGAGCATGGCACTGGCCCCGATGCCGACGAGCACGAAGCGGTAGCCCTGGATGCCGCGCTTCCAGGCGAGCAGGAAGATGGCGATACCGGTGGCCACGCCGCCGACGACGGACCCGGCGGCGACCGCGAAGGTCCCGCCCTGGAAGAAGACGATGACGACCAGCGCACCGACGGACGAGCCCTGGGCGAAGCCCAGCACATCGGGGCTGCCGAGCGGGTTGCGGGAGACGGCCTGGAAGACCGCGCCGGAGATCCCGAAGGCGGCGCCGACCAGCAGCCCCACCAGGACGCGCGGCAGCCGCAGGTCCTGGACGATGAACTCCTGGCCGGGGTTGCCGCCGCCGGTGAGCGTGCCGAGCACCTCGGCCGGTGTCATCGGGTAGTCGCCGGAGCCGATCAGCGCGATCGCGGCGGCCAGCGCAAGGGCCGTCAGTACGAGGCAGACGACCACGGCCCGTACGTCCAGGCGCAGCGAGAGCCCGCCCTTGGTCCGTACGGACCGCACGCGCCGCGCTCCGGCCGTCTTTCGCCGCGTGCCCTCCTCGGGCCGCACGGGCGTCACAGCCGAGTTCACAGCTGGGCCATCCTTCGACGCCGTACGAGGTAGATGAAGACCGGGCCGCCGACGACGGCCGTGACGATGCCGGCCTGCAGTTCGCCCGGCCGGGCCAGCACCCGGCCGAGGATGTCCGCGCCGAGCAGCAGGACCGGCGAGAGCACCGCGGAGTACGGCAGGATCCAGCGCAGGTCGGGACCGGTGAGGGCGCGTACGGCATGCGGAACCATCAGGCCGACATAGACGATCGGCCCGCACACCGCGGTCGCCCCGCCGCACAGCAGGGTGACCGCGACCATCGCCAGGACGCGGGTGCGGGTCAGCTTGGCGCCCAGGGCGCGCGCCTGGTCGTCGCCGAGCGCGATGGCGTTCAGCGGCCGGGCGAGCAGCAGCGCGAGGACGGCGCCGACCGCCAGGAACGGCGCGATCCCGGTGACCGTCGGCATGGTGGCGGCGGCCAGCGAACCGACCGTCCAGAAGCGCATTTTGTCCAGCGCCGCGGTGTCCATGAGGTTGACGGCGTTGAGGTAGCCGGTCAGGACGGCGGTGAGCGCGGTGCCGGCCAGGGCGAGCCGTACAGGCGTGGCACTGCGGGTGCCGCCGAGGACGTACACGGCGGCGGAGACCACCGCGGCGCCGAGGAAGGCGAACCACACATAGCCGGTCAGCGAGGTGACGCCGAAGAAGCTGATGGCGGAGACGACCGCGGCCGATGCGCCGGCGTTGATGCCGAGAACTCCGGGGTCGGCGAGGGGATTTCGGGTCAGCGCCTGCATGACCGTGCCGGCCAGGCCCAGCGCGGTGCCGACGATGACGCCGAGGAGGGTACGAGGCAGCCGCACATCGCGGACGACGACGTCGGTGGCGGAGCCGGAGTAGTGGAAGAGGCCGTGCCACACCTGGTCGAGGGGTATCTGTTTGGCGCCGACGGCGATGCCGAGGACGGTGATGACGGCCAGTACGGCCACGGAGGCGGCCAGCCCCGCGGAGCGCGTGAGCCGCCGGCGCCGCGGCGCCGCCTGGGCCGGGGCCGTTGTCACATGGGCGGGTGATTCGGCTTCGGGGGGACTGTCAACCAACACAGAAGTTAGGTTAGCCTACCCTCACATTTACCGGCCTTGAGGGCCCGCCCCACCCCCGCCCAGAGAGAAGCGCACCCACATGAGCACCCCCCGAAGCGTAACCGTCTCCCGCCGCGGAATCCTGGCCGCGGGCGGCGCCGTCGGCATCGGCGCCCTGCTCGCCGCATGCGGCGGCGACAAGGGCTCAGGGAGCGCCAACGGCGGCGGCAGGGGCGGCCCGTGGTCCTTCACCGACGACCGCAGGAAGAAGGTCTCCCTCAAGAGCACCCCGCAGCGCATCGTCGCCTTCACCGGCACCGCGGCCGCGCTGCACGACTTCGGGATCGACGACCAGATAGCCGGCGTCTTCGGGCCCACCCGGCTCAAGAACGGAAAGCCCGACCCGCAGGCCGGTGACCTCGACATCAACAAGGTCACCATCATCGGCAACGCCTACGACCAGTTCAATGTCGAGAAGTACGCGGGCCTGGCCCCCGATCTGCTGATCACCAACATGTACGAGCCGGGCGATCTGTGGTTCGTACCGCACGAGAGCAAGGACAAGATCACCAAGCTGGCCGAGTCCGTCGCCATCACCTCCGCGCGCGTCCCGCTCATCAAGATCATCGAGCGGTACGCGGAGCTGGCGCAGTCACTCGGCGCCGACCTCAAGGCCAAGAAGGTCGCCGACGCCAAGGCCCGCTTCCACAAGGCCGCCGAGGCACTGCGCAAGGCCGCCAAGGCGCACCCCGTCAAGGTGCTCGCCTGCTCCGGCAGCCCCGACCTCTTCTACGCCTCCAACCCCGGCATCAACGCCGACCTCATGTACTTCAAGTCTCTCGGCGTCGACCTGATCGTCCCCGACCACCTGGACAAGAGCGGCTACTTCGAGAGCCTGAGCTGGGAGAACGCCGACAAGTACCCGGCCGATGTCCTCCTGCTGGACAACCGGACCGCCACCCTCCAGCCCAAGGACCTGGCCGCCAAGCCCTCCTGGGCCAAGCTGCCCGCCGTCAAGGCCGGCCAGGTCACCGCCTGGTCGAGCGAGCCGCGCTTCTCGTACGCGGGCGCGGCGCCGCTGCTCGAGTCGCTCACCAAGGCCATCGAGGGCGCCAAGAAGGTCAGCTGACGCAACGGCCGCGGTGGAACGCCGGTACGGGGCCACCGCGGCCGCACCACCCCCCACCACCCCTACGGAAGGTCCCCGACATGACCACGACCGCCGCTCCCGCCACCGCGCCCTTCCGCTTCTTCGATGTCCATGTCGTCCGCGCCCTGCGGGTGAGCACCTCCGTGGTCCGCATCACCTTCGGCGGCGACCGGCTGGACGAGCTGGCGTCCGGCGGTCGCGACCAGCGCTTCAAGCTCTTCCTCCCGCAGCCCCACCAGGCCCGGCCGGTCTTCCACGACACCGGGGACGGCTGGTACACCGCGTGGCGGGCGCAGGACCCGGCCGAGCGCCCGGTGATGCGCTCGTACACGATCCGCGAACAGCGCCATCAGCCACGGGAGTTCGACGTGGACTTCGCGCTCCACGGTGCCGGGCACGACGGGAATCCGGGAGGCGGCCCCGCCTCGCGATGGGCCGCCGCCGCCCGGCCCGGCGGCCGGCTGACCGTCCTCGCCCCCGCCGTCGAGGACAACGGCGGCGTCGACTTCCGGCCACCGCCCGGCACCGACTGGATCCTGCTCACCGGCGACGAGACGGCGCTGCCCGCGATCGCCGGCATCCTGGCCTGGCTGTCCCCCGGCACCCGGGCCAAGGTCTGGATCGAGATCGCCCACGAGGACGACCGGCAGCCGCTGCCCACCTTCGCCGACGCCGACATCACCTGGCTCGTCCGGGACGGCGCGGACGCCGCGCACCACGGACCGGACGCCGCCTCGCTCGGGCCGGTGCCGGCCGCGCTGCGCGCCGCGGAGCTGCCCGAGGGCACCCCGTACTCCTGGATCGCCGGCGAGGCCGGAACCGTCAAGGCGGTCCGCCGGCATCTCGTACGGGAGCGCGGAATCGACCGCAGGGCCGTGAAGTTCACCGGCTACTGGCGGCGCGGCGCCACCGAGGAGGACCTGATCGCGGAGCTGACGGCGGGCACGGCCCCCGCCTCCGACGAGGACTGAGCGGCCCTCGGCACGGGCCCCGCACGGGGCGGGGCCCCTCACCCTCACATCCCGATCCGCGCCAGCGCCTTCCCCGCGTCCGCCCCGCAACTGCCGTCCCCCGCCGCCGTCCAGGCCGCCGCGCACAGCGCCCGCAGCCCGTCCAGCGGCGCACCGTCGCCCTCCAGGACGAGCGCGTCACCGGCCGCCCCGGCCCGCCAGCCGCCGCACCGGAAGCCGCCGTCGTCCGGGGTCACCGGAGACTGCGGCTCCAGCACACCGCGCAGATCGGCGTCCACATACGTCGGCCGGTGCTGCGGCGGCGCGGCCAGCAGCTCCGCGGCCGTGGTGACGCCGGTGAGCACCAGCAGCGAGTCCACCCCGCCGTTGCAGGCGCCCTCGATGTCCGTATCGAGCCGGTCGCCGATCACCAGCGGCCGCTGCGCCCCGGTCCGCAGCACGGTCTCGCGGTGCATCGGCGGCTGCGGTTTGCCGGCCACCTGCGGTGTGCCGCCCGCGGCGATCCGTACGATCTCCACCAACGCGCCGTTGCCGGGGGCGATCCCGCGCTCCTTGGGGATGGTCAGATCGGTGTTGGACGCGAACCACGGCACCCCGCGCTGCACCGCATACGCCGCCTCCGCCAGCCGCGCCCAGTCCAGCGTCGGGTCAAAGCCCTGCACCACGGCCGCCGGGCCGTCGTCCGCCGAATCGACGGGCTCCAGCCCGCGCTCGCGCAGCGCCACCCGCAGCCCCTCGCCCCCGACGGCCAGCACCCGCGCGCCCGGCGGTACCTGCTCCGAGATCAGCCGCGCCACCGCCTGCGCCGAGGTGATCACATCGTCCGGCCCGGTCGGCAGCCCGAAGCCGCTGAGCTGATCGGCCACCGCCTGCGGGGTACGGGCGGCGTTATTGGTCACATACGCCAGGTGCATCCCGCCGTCCCGCGCCGCCGTCAGCGACTCCACGGCGTGCTCGATGGCGTCCCCGCCGGCGTAGACGACCCCGTCCAGATCCAGCAGCGCGGTGTCGTACGCCTCACTCAGCGCGCGCTCGCACCCGTCGGGCTGCCTGCGAATCTGCTCGTTCATGCCGTCTCGCTCCTGGCTCCACGCGTCGTCCCCCCAGTGTCCGATGCGCCTGCCGGCGCCTGCGCTCCGGGTCCGTGCTCCGTCCCGCACCCACCGGCATTCCAGCCGATATTTCCGGCCAGAGGCGGGCTGTACCCCGATCTTCCCTCATCGCGCAATCGGCATAGCATTCTTCAATGACCAGCACCGACGGCCTTCGCCTCCTCCCGTTCCGTGGACTGCGCTATGCCCCGGACCGGGTCAGCAGCCTGACCGCTGTCACCTCCCCGCCGTACGACGTCGTGGTCCGGCCGGACGGCGTACGCGAACTGGAGACCGCGGACCCGTACAACATCGTCCGGCTGATCCTCCCGCACGCCCCCGACCCTGCCGCCCGCCACCGCCAGGCCGCCGACACGCTGCGCCGCTGGCGCGCGGAAGGCGTCCTGCGGCCGGACGAGAGGCCCGCCCTGTATGTGTACGAGCAGCGCAGCGGCGAGGTGCTCCAGCGCGGGCTGATCGGCGCGCTGCGCCTGGACGGGCCGGTGCTGCCGCACGAGGACGTCATCCCCGAGGTGGTCGAGGACCGGGCCGCGCTGATGCGCGAGGCGGCCGCCAATTTCGAGCCGTTGCTGCTCTCCTACCGCGGCCGGGGTACGGCCACCGGCGCCACCGCCGTGATCGAGCGCACCGTGCAGTCCGCCCCGCTGCTGGCCACCACCACGGAGGACGGCTTCGCGCACCGTCTGTGGGCCGTGAGCGACCCCGCCGACCTGGCCGCCATCAACGACGATCTCGCCCAACGGGAGGCGCTGATCGCCGACGGCCACCACCGCTGGGCGACGTACCAGCGGCTGTACGAGCAGCAGCCGGGCGCCACTTCGGCGTCCCCCTGGGCGTCCGGCCTGGTGCTGCTGGTCGACACCGCCCGCTATCCGCTCCAGGTCCGGGCGATCCACCGCGTCCTGCCGCATCTGCCGCTGAGCAAGGCGCTGGCGGGCGTGACCGGCGCGTTCCGTGCCCGCCGGCTGCCGGGCGACCTGTCCGCCGCCCTGGAAGCGCTGGAGGAGACGCCCGGCAACGCCTTCGTCCTGGCCGGCGGGCCGGACTCCTTCCACCTCCTGGACCGTCCCGATGCCGATCTGCTCGACCGTACGATCCGCCCCGACCGCCCCGAGGCATGGCGGAGGCTGGATGCCACCGTGCTGCACTCCGTCCTCCTGGACGAGGTCTGGCGCATTCCCGACCATCCGTCGGACATCGGCTATCTGCATCACGCCGAGGCCGCCGTCGCACAGGCCGCCCGGAACGGCGGCACGGCCGTCCTGATGCGTGCGACCTCCGAGGACACGGTCCGTCAACTCGCGCGGTACGGCGTGACGATGCCCCGCAAGTCCACGTCCTTCGGCCCCAAGCCCGCCACCGGGCTCGTCCTGCGCACGCTGGACGACGGCGAGAACTGAACCCACCGGGATCCGGTCCCCTGGACGGCACCCCGCACCCATCCGAGTGACTAGTTAGGTTAGGCTTACCTCACTACGTCGCCCGGGTGGGTTTGCCCACCCCTGCGCACCCCTCCGCCTGCGCAGGACGTGGTCAAGTCCGTATCAGGGAGGACACCTTCATGAGCCTCCTCGCGCCTTTTGCCGAGGACCCGGCCGGCATACGAGCCATCGCACCGGCCGCCATATCCCCCGCCGAACCGGCCGACGCCCCCGTGGCCGTCGCCGAACCGGCCGACAGCAGGACCCACCTGCTCAACAACGCCACGGCCGCCCGCTACCGCGACACCGTCACCGCATCCGTCGCCCGCATCAGCGCCAAAATCGCCGCCACGGACCGCCCGTTCACCGGAATCTCCGTCGACGGCCTCACCCCCACCGTGGCCGCCGTCGACCTCGAGGCGCCGCTGTACGACCCCGCCGCCGCGCTCGACGAACTCGAAGAGGTCTACCTCCGCGACGCCGTCTACTTCCACCACCCGCGCTATCTCGCGCACCTCAACTGCCCCGTGGTGATCCCCGCGCTGGTCGGCGAGGCCGTCCTCGCCGCCGTCAACTCCTCCCTGGACACCTGGGACCAGAGCGCCGGCGGCACCCTCATCGAGCGCCGCCTGATCGACTGGACGGCCCAACGGATCGGCCTCGGCCCGCAGGCCGACGGCATCTTCACCAGCGGCGGCAGCCAGTCCAACCTCCAGGCCATGCTGCTCGCCCGCGACGAGGCCTGCCGCCGGGAGATGACCCGCGAGAACTCCGCCGAGTTCTCGACTCCGCTCGAACAGGCGGGACCCCCATCCACCGGCGCCCGGCTCACCGACATCCTGCCCCGGCTGCGCATCCTCACCTCCGCATGCAGCCACTTCAGCATCCGTAAGTCGGCCACCCTGCTCGGCATGGGCGCCGAAGCCGTCATCGCCGTCCCGGCCGACGAGCACAAGCGCATGCGCACCGCCGACCTGGCCGCGGAACTGGAGCGCTGCCGGCGCGACGGCCTGATCCCCATGGCGGTCGTCGCCACCGCCGGCACCACCGACTTCGGCTCCATCGACCCGCTGCCCGAGACCGCCGACCTGTGCGCGCAATACGGCGCCTGGATGCATGTCGACGCCGCATACGGCTGCGGCCTGCTGGTCTCCCGCCGCCGCGAGCTGCTCGACGGCATCGAACGGGCCGACTCGGTGACCGTCGACTACCACAAGTCCTTCTTCCAGCCGGTCAGTTCGAGCGCCGTCCTGGTCCGCGACCGCGCCACCCTGCGCCATGTCACCTACCACGCCGACTACCTCAACCCGCGCCGGATGGCGGAGCGACGCATCCCCAACCAGGTCGACAAGTCGATCCAGACCACCCGCCGCTTCGACGCCCTCAAACTCTGGCTCACCCTGCGCATCATGGGCGCGCAAGCCGTCGGCGAACTCTTCGACGAGGTCATCGACCGCGCCGCCGACGCCTGGAAGCTCCTCTACGACGACCCCCGCTTCGAGGTCGTCGTCGAGCCCCAGCTCAGCACCCTGGTCTTCCGGTACGTCCCCGGCACCGACCAGGACCCCGAGCTCCGCGACCAGGTCAACCTGCACGCCCGGGACGCCCTGTTCGCCTCCGGCGAGGCCATCGTCGCGGGCACCACGGTGGACGGCCGCCACTACCTGAAGTTCACCCTGCTCAACCCGGAGACCACGCTCGAGGACATCGCCACCGTCCTCGACCTGATCGCCGAGCACGCCGGCAGTTACCTGGCCGAGCAGCCCCAGCCGGCGCTCAGCGCGCGCTGACCCGCCCCCCGCCCACCTCCCTCGGAGACCTCTGTGTCCGCCCCTTCCGATTCGTCCCGTTACCTCACCCCGTGCGCCGACCCGACCACCACCGCGCACGCCGCCCCGTACGACTTCATCGCCATCGGCCTCGGCCCCTTCAATCTCGGCCTGGCCTGCCTGACCGCACCCGTCAGCGAACTCAACGGCCTGTTCCTCGACAACAAGCCGGCCTTCGACTGGCACCCCGGCATGATGCTCGACAGCAGCCACCTCCAGGTGCCCTTCCTGGCCGACCTGGTCACCCTCGCCGACCCCACCTCGCCCTTCTCCTTCCTCAACTACCTCAAGGAATCGGGCCGGATGTACTCCTTCTACATCCGCGAGAGCTTCTATCCCCTACGGGCCGAGTTCAACGACTACTGCCGCTGGGCGGCCGGCAAACTCGACTCCGTCCGCTTCGGCCACCAGGTCACCACCGTCGAGTACGACGAGCGCGAAGAGCTGTACGTCGTCCACGCCGACCACCTCCCCACCGGCGACCGCCGCACCTTCCGCGCCCGCAAACTCGTCCTCGGCACCGGCACCCCGCCGCACCTCCCCGACGCCTGCCAGGGCCTGGGCGGCGACCTCCTGCACAACGCCGGCTACCTGGACGCCAAGGCCGCCCTGCAGGCCAAGGACTCCGTCACCATCGTCGGCAGCGGCCAGAGCGCGGCCGAGATCTACTACGACCTCCTCCAGGACATCGACAGCCACGGCTACCACCTGACCTGGGCCACCCGCTCCCCCCGCTTCTTCCCCCTCGAATACACCAAGCTCACGCTCGAGATGACCTCACCGGAGTACGTGGACTACTTCCACGCCCTCCCGCAGACCACCCGCGACCGCCTCAACGCCACCCAGAAACACCTCTACAAGGGCATCGACTCCGAGCTCATCAACGACATCTTCGACCTCCTCTACCAAAAGAACCTCGCGGGCCCCGTCCCCACCCGCCTCCTCACCAACACCGCGCTCAACCGGGCGAGTTACGACGGGACGAGCGGCACCTACACGCTCGGCCTGCGCCAGGAGGAACAGGGCCAGGACTTCACCCTCGCCACCCAGGGCCTGATCCTCGCCACCGGCTACCGCTACCGCGTACCGGACTTCCTCACCCCCGTCCGCGACCGGATCGCCTGGGACGACGCCGGCCGCTACGACGTGGCCCGCAACTACAGCATCGACACCACCGGCCACGGCATCTATGTGCAGAACGCCGAGCTGCACACCCATGGCTTCGTCACCCCGGACCTCGGCATGGCCGCATACCGCAACTCCTGCATCATCCGCGAGCTGCTCGGCCGCGAGTACTACCCGGTCGAAAAGGCCATCGCCTTCCAGGAGTTCGCCGCCCCGGCCGGCCCGCACCACCCCATGGAGATCCCCGCAGCATGACCGCCCCCCTCTTCACCCGCACCGACGCCACACTGGGGGACTTCTCCCTGCGGCCCGTGGACCCCGCCGCCGACGCCCCGCTGCTCCACACCTGGGTCACCCACCCCAAAGCCGTCTTCTGGCTGATGCAGGACCACGACCTCGCCGCCGTCGAGAAGGAATTCACGCGCATCGCCGCCGACCCCTTCCACGACGCCTTCCTCGGCCTGCACAACGGCACCCCGGCCTTCCTGATGGAGCGCTACGACCCCGCACACCGCGAACTCGTCGGCATCCACACCGCCGAACCCGGCGACATCGGCATGCACTTCCTCACGGCCCCCACCGCCGCCCCCCTGCACGGCTTCACCCGCGCCGTGATCACCACCGTCATGGAGATGCTCTTCGCCGACCCGGCCACCCGCCGCGTGGTCGTCGAACCGGACGCCCGCAACACCGCCGTCCACGCCCTCAACAAGGCCGTCGGCTTCGAGGTCGTCCGCACCGTCGCCCTCCCCTCCAAAGACGCCCACCTCAGCACCTGCACCCGCGACCAGTTCCTGGCCACCCGAGGAGAGAACCGATGACCGCCGGCACCCGGCCCGCCGCCCAGGACGCCGTCGCCCACCTCACCCCCTCCCTGTGGGCCCACGCCAACCGCCTCCTGATCCGCAAGGCCCTGGCCGAGTTCGCCCATGAGCGCCTGCTCACCCCCAAGCGGCTCCCCCCGGACGGCCACTACGTCATCCGCAGCGACGACGAGACCACCGAGTACCGCTTCGCCGCCCGCAGACAGTCCCTGGACCACTGGCAGATCGACGCGGACAGCATCACCCGCCACCGCGATCACACCGAACTCCCCCTGGACGCCCTGGGGTTCTTCATCGAACTCCGCGAAACGCTGGGCCTGAGCCCGTCGGTCCTCCCCGTCTACCTGGAGGAAATCAGCTCCACCCTCTCCGGTACGGCGTACAAACTGGCCGCCGGCCGGCCCACCGCCCGCGAACTCGCCACCTCCGGCTTCCAGTCCATCGAGACCGGCATGACCGAGGGCCACCCCTGCTTCGTCGCCAACAACGGCCGCCTCGGCTTCGGCATCCACGAGTACCACGCCTACGCCCCCGAAGCCGCCGCCCCCATCCGGCTCCTCTGGCTGGCCGCCCACCGCGACCACGCCACCTTCACCGCCGGCACGGACCTCGACTACGACACCCTCCTCCACACCGAGCTCGACGAAGCCACCCGCACCCGCTTCACCACCACCCTCACCGACCTCGGCCTCGACCCCGCCGACTACTACCTGTTCCCCACCCACCCCTGGCAGTGGTGGAACAAGCTCTCCGTCACCTTCGCCGCCGAGATCGCCCAGCAGCGCCTGGTGTGCCTCGGCCCCGGCGACGACGACTACCTCGCCCAGCAGTCCATCCGTACCTTCTTCAACACCACGACCCCCACCAAGCACTACGTGAAGACGGCCCTCTCCGTCCTCAACATGGGCTTCATGCGCGGCCTGTCCGCCGCCTATATGGAGGCCACCCCCGCCATCAACGACTGGCTCGCCCGCCTGATCGCCGCCGACGGCACCTTCCAGGCCGCCCGCTTCTCGATCATCCGCGAACGCGCCGCCATCGGCTATCACCACCGCCAGTACGAGGCCGCCACCAGCAAGGACTCCCCCTACCGGAAAATGCTCGCCGCCCTGTGGCGCGAAAGCCCCGTCCCCACCCTGGAGCCCGGTCAGCGCCTCGCCACCATGGCGTCCCTCCTGCACACCGACCGCGACGGCGCCTCCCTCGCCGCCGCCCTCATCGAGGAATCCGGCCTGGAACCCGCCACCTGGCTCCGCCGCTATCTCGACGTCTACCTCACCCCCGTCCTCCACGCCTTCTACGCCTACGACCTGGTCTTCATGCCGCACGGCGAGAACGTCATCCTCGTCCTCGAGGACGGCACGGTGACCCGAGCGATCTTCAAGGACATCGCCGAAGAAATCGCCGTCATGGACCCCGGTGCGGTCCTGCCGCCCGCCGTCGAACGCATCCGCGCCGACGTCCCCGAGGACAAAAAGCTCCTCTCCGTCTTCACGGACGTCTTCGACTGCTTCTTCCGCTTCCTGTCCGGCACCCTCGCCGACCACGGCGTCCTCACCGAGGAGACCTTCTGGCGTACGGTCGCCGACTGCATCACCGCCTACCAGGCATCCCACCCCCACCTGGCGGCCAAATTCTCCGCCTACGACCTCTTCACCGACGAGTTCGCCCTCTCCTGCCTCAACCGCCTCCAGCTGCGCAACAACCAGCAGATGGTCGACCTCCAGGACCCGGCAGGCGCCCTCCAGCTGATCGGCACCCTCCGCAACCCCATCGCCCCGTACGCCCCCTGACACCCGCCAAACGCCGAAGGGCGGGACCCCACCCGGGGTCCCGCCCTTCAACCTCACCGCTTCTCTACTCAGCCCTTCTCGGACCGCTCACCACCATCGCCCTCATCGGGCTTGGCGTCCTCATCGAGCTCGTCCTCACCGATGTCCTCGCCATTCTCCAGCGCATCCGTGAACTGCACACCGTCCAGTTCCGCCAGCCGGTCCGAGGCATCCGTGGCGCCGGCCTGATCGGACTCGAGCGCCTTGGCGAACCAGTCACGCGCCTCGTCCTCGCGCCCGACCTCCAGCAGCGCGTCCGCGTACGCGTACCGCAGCCGCGCGGTCCACGGGTGCACGGCGTTCGACGCCAGCTCGGGGCTCTGCAGCGTCACCACCGCCGCGTCCGCCTGCCCCATGTCCCGACGGGCACCCGCCGCGACCAGCCGCATCTCGACCTGCCCAGCCCGGTCCAGCCGCTGCACCTCGGGCTCACCGGCCATCGCCAGCGCCTTCTCCGGCCGGCCCATCCCCCGCTCGCAGTCCGCCATGACGGGCCACAGCTCGACGCCGCCGGTCATCCGCCGCGCCGCCCGGAACTCCCCCAGCGCCTCGCTGTACTTACCGACCGCGTACGCCGCAAAGCCCGCGGCCTCCCGCACGGCCGCAACCCTCGACGCCAGCCGCAGCGCCACCCGCGAGTACCCGTATGCCTTCTCCGGCTCCTCGTCCAGCAGCTTCGCGACCATCACCAGGTTCTTGGCAACATCCTCGGCAAGCGTCTTCGGCAGGCTCAGCAGCTCCTGCCGCACGTCCTTGTCGATCTCGTCACCGGTGACATCCTCCGGAATCGGCAGCCGCTTGATCGGCTCCCGGTCCCGGTCACGCCGGTCATCACGCCGGTCGTCCCGCCCGCGCCCCGCACCGTACGGCCGACGCCCCCGCTCATCGTCCCGCCGGAACCCACCACGGTCATCCCGACGCGGCCCCCGGTCGTCCCTACGGAACCCACCACGGTCGCCACCGGACGGACGGTCATCCCGCCGGAACCCGCCCCGCTCGCCGCCACGTTCATCCCGCCGGTCATCGCGCCGGAACCCGCCGCGGTCACCACCGGAGGGACGGTCGTCCCTACGGAACCCACCACGGTCACCGCCAGAGGGACGGTCATCCCGCCGGAACCCACCACGGTCACCACCGGACGGACGCTCGTCCCGCCGGAACCCACCACGGTCACCACCGGACGGACGCTCGTCCCGCCGGAACCCACCACGGTCACCGCCCGACGGACGGTCATCCCGACGGAACCCACCACGGTCACCGCCCGACGGACGGTCATCCCGACGGAACCCACCACGGTCGTCCCGCCGGTCATCGCGCCGATCGTCCCTGCGGAACCCGCCACGGTCACCACCGGAGGGACGGTCATCACGACGGAATCCACCGCGCTCGCCACCCCGGTCATCCCGACGGTCGCCACCGCGGAAGCCGCCCCGGTCACCACCGGACGGACGGTCGTCCCTACGGAACCCGCCCCGCTCGCCGCCACGTTCGTCGCGCCGGTCGCCACCGCGATACCCACCACGGTCACCACCGGACGGACGGTCATCACGACGGAATCCACCGCGGTCACCGCCGCGCTCTCCACCCCGGTCGTCACGCCGGTCGTCACGCCGGAAACCGCCACCGCGCTCATCATCGCGACGCGGCCCACGCGGCCGGTCGTCCCGGCGGTCTCCGCCCCGGAAGCCGCCCCGGTCACCACCGGACGGACGGTCGTCCCGCCGGAACCCGCCCCGGTCACCACCGCGGTCGTCGCGCCGGTCGCCACCGCGATACCCACCACGGTCACCACCGGACGGACGGTCATCACGACGGAACCCGCCCTGCTCACCGCCACGGTTGTCACGGCCTGCATAGCCGCCACCACCGCCGGCCGGACGCCCACCACGGTCGTTGTCACGACGCGGCCCCCGGTCATCACGCCGGAAACCACCGCGGTCACCGCCGTCGCGCCGCTGCGGCCGGCGCTCCGAACGATCGTCGGAAGAGTTGGTGGACATCGACGTGACTCCTGTCTTCGGTACTGCATTCATTCTCACGCACCGACCACTTCGGCGCGCTTCGGGCAAAACAAAAAGGACCCTTGGTCCCAGCTGAACGCTGGGACCAAGGGTCCTTGAAAGATTGTTCGGCGGCGTCCTACTCTCCCACAGGGTCCCCCCTGCAGTACCATCGGCGCGGAAAGGCTTAGCTTCCGGGTTCGAAATGTAACCGGGCGTTTCCCTAACGCTATGACCACCGAAACCCTATCGGGTTCTAGCGAACAAGCACACTTTTTAGTTAAAGAGTGAAACTTGGTTCAACCAGCGATTGCGACTGTTCGCAACCCGGGAACCACACAGTGGACGCGAGCAACTGAGGACAAGCCCTCGGCCTATTAGTACCAGTCAACTCCACACCTTACGGCGCTTCCATATCTGGCCTATCAACC
>NZ_JBEZJZ010000084.1:0-36638 GCF_040651455.1 Streptomyces sp. NPDC048483 | reverse complement strand
CACCAGGGGCCGCCGTCGCCCAAGGGGATCACGGTCACCGCCGACACCCACGAGGAGACGGCCGCGCGAAGCCCGTACGAGCCGGCCTGGCTCGTCCTGGGCCACCGAGAGAATCTGGAGGTGGCCCGAAGCCCTGGCCGGTTCTCTCGCGACCCCCGCGCATGGGGTGCCGTGCTGGACGGGACGGTGGCCCCCGAGAAGTACCCACTCGCGCCGATGGTGACCTGGTGGCCGGTGATCAATTTCAACGACGGCCCGGTCTTCGAGCGGCTGAGGGGCGCGGTGCTTGAGTCCCTGCAGCGCTTCGACCGGCGCGGGATTCGCCGGTACGTCACCCGGTTCGCCGACCAACTCATCGATGCCTTCGCCTCCAACGGCCAGGCCGATCTCGTGGCGGAGTTCTCCAGTCAGCTGCCGATGCTGGTGATGACGCAGCTGATCGGTGCTCCGGAGGAACACGGTCCCAGGCTCGTTCGGGCAGTGCCTGACATGCTGGAGGGCACGGAGACCGCCCTCGAAAGCGATGAGTACGTCACGAAGATGCTGTATCAGCTGGTGGAGAGCAAGAAAGCCAGTCGTGGGTACGACCTCACGTCCTGGCTGCTCGACCACCCCGCCAGGCTGACAGATGTCGAGGTACTGGCGCACGTGCGAGTGGTCCTGGTCGCAGCGTACGCAACCACCGCGAACCTGATCGCGAACACCCTGCGGATGGTCCTCACCGATCCGCGCTTTCGCGCGAACCTCTCGGGTGGCCGCATGACGCTGACGGAAGCTCTGGAGCAGGTGCTGTGGGATCAGACTCCCATCAACACCGTCTTGGGCCGCTGGGCCACGGCAGACACCAAGCTGGGCGGGCAGGAGATCAAGCGTGGTGACATGCTCCTGTTGTCCCTCGCTGCAGGCAACGTCGATCCCGCGGTCCGGCCGGACCTGACCGTGCCGGTCCACGGAAACCGTTCCCACTTGGCATTCAGCGCGGGCGCCCACGAATGCCCAGGCCAGGACATCGGTCGGGCCATCGCCGACACCGGCATCGAGGCCCTTTTGGCGCGCTTGCCCGACATCGAGCTGACGGTGCACGACTTCGAGCTGGAGCGCCGGGGCACGCTGATGTCCCAGCACCTCGTACGGCTACCGGTGCGGTTCGAGCCCCGGTCTGTCGCCGCCACCGCACCGCGGCCCCAGCCCGATCCGCTGCCGCCGCTCGCTCCACCGGAGGAGGCAGTTCAGCCTGCGACAGTCCGGCCGCGGCCTTGGCGGTGGTCGTGGCTGAGCCGCCTGCTCGGCCGGCGCTAGCCCCGCTATGAGGGCCCGCAGCACATCGCTGCGGGCCCTTTGCCCTGCTAGGCACAGGCGCAGGTGCGCCGAGCCGTGCCCGGCTGGTCACTGCTCCAGTTGCTGCCACCACCAGTTCAGGGACGGAACGGCGGGCGGCGCGATGCTCGGATCGCTCGGGGAATCGCTCCAGAGCACATCGAATGTCGCCCCTTCCACCGGCCAGGCGTTGCGGTTGCGGGGACTCGCGTAGCGGGGAGCGGCGTTCTGCCAGGCGATGCTGCCGGCGATGTAGTTCTGCAGGGAATCGAGGTATCGCTGAAGCTGCTCGTCCGCCCCCCGAGCGAGCTGTGCGTGCAGACGGAGAAAGAGCGTCATCACACGGTCCCGCAGGGCGACTGCCTCAGTGACTGCCTCTCTGGGTGCGCATCCTCGCTCGTGGGCCAGTACGTTGATCAAGTTCTGCTCCCATGGCTCTTGATCGTCGTCCTTGTTGTAGGAGAAGAGATCGTTGTCGGCGGCGACGATCCATCCCGCTGCGTCGGTCACGGCCTGGACCGGGGCCGCGTAGAGGCTGTCCGGCGGCAGATCGATCCCGTTCGCGGAGTCGGCCCATGTGAGGCTGAACCGGGTGCCGTTCGCGAGAGCGCCAAGACCGGCGTAATCAGTGAGGCTGGGCATGCGTCCGCGCTCAGCCTGAGCCGTGCGCCAGCCCGCCCCGATCAACCAGTCCCGTGCTCCCTCTGCGAACCTGCGCAGTTGAAACGGCGTGAGCAGATCGTGTGTCCTCTGCACCAGGTCATCCAGCGCCGAGGTAAGGGGCCCCGGAGGAAGGAGGGCGCACCCAGGCATCTCCAGGGCCCTGGCGAGCCGGGCGCCGTGGTCGGTGATCGACGCGGTACTGGTGGCGGCCGGTCCGGAGTCCTGCCAGTCGTCCACGGCGTTCGCCCAGTAATTCCACAACGTGAACGTCAGTACGTGATCGACGTTGCCGTCAGGGATGATCCTGCAGGAGAAGTCTGCGCTGTGCGTGGCCAGGCCCCAGGCGCGTTCGGTGGCATCGGGGTAGATCCCGAAGGTATCGATCCATTCCGTGGCCTGCTGCTCGATCTCCGCTGCCTTCGGGTGGCAGGTGGAGGCGAAGGGGCAGAAGAACGGGGGAAGTTGCCAGCCGATGCGTGAAGCGTGGCCGTGTTCGGCGATCACGGTCAGCTGCCTCCGAGCCGGAAATGCAACAGGCGGGTTTCCACGGCGTGGTCGCGCCAGATGCGGAACAATTTGCCGTGGGCGATGGCGCTCTGCTGGAGCCGCTCCCGAGACCAGGATGCCGGTTCGCCGCCCTGTTCCAGACGGGACAGTTCGGCCGTGTTCCAGGCCATGGACTGCAGCCAGAACTCGCTGACGCCGTCCGTGACGTCCTCATCCTGTTCCAGCTCGAAGCCGACGGCCTCCGCGGCGCGGATGTACTCGGTGAGGGTGCCGAGCCGCGTCTTATAGTAGTCGTCGATCCAGTCGATCCATTCGGGACGGCAGATGAAGTGCTCTTGGATGCCGAACCAGCCCCCGGGCCGCAGCGCCCTCGCCACCACCTGAAACAGCTGCTGGCGGTCCATATAGCCGGAGCTTTCGATGGCATAGGCAGCGTCGTAGCAACGCTCGTCGGTCATGCTGTGGATGTCGCCGACGCGAGGGGCGACGTGGCCGGAAACACCTGCCTGCCTGGCGAGCTCCCTGATGACCGGTACATGGTCGTTCGCGACGGTGAGACCCGTGACCTTCGCGCCATGTTCCTGCGCCCAGTAGAGGCTGCCGCCGCCCAGCCCGCAACCGATGTCGAGCAGGTGTGCAGGATATGACTGGCCGACCGCCCAGGTGCGCGCTGCGCGGTCGAGAATCGCCTCCTGGGCGCTGATGATCCGGCTCTTGAGGACCCGCTGAGTGACGGTCGTGTTGAGCTTGACCGCCGGATCGAACAGGCCCACATGGAAGTGGACCCGGGGCCCTGGACCGTACTTGTGAAGTATGTCCTGGGTTTTGCGTGCGTAGTAACGCGGCACTTCCGTGTCATCGAACGCCGGGCCATCTGCGCGCGACTGAGTGACAGGGTGAGCGTTCATCGGTTCTCCGGATGTCATCTGATCCACTCGGGTGCCGGACCTCACTGCCCGCGACTGGCCAGAATGATGCCATCGCGTTGTGTGCATCCGGCCGTTGATATTCAGTTGTGATCAGCAACGATCCTCTCTACGTTCCGGTCACGCCAGATTGCCGCCGGGACTGCTCCCGGCAACAGCTGCGCAGCCACGCGCTCGCCTCCGTCGACGGCATGTCGGGCTGAGAAAGGTCGGTTCGCGGGGTGCCCTGCACCGGATGCGACATACGAATGCGATCAAGTCGGCTTGTTGCTGGCCTCGTTGAGGCGCATACGGCTTCTCAACCGGCCCCCTGGTCCTCTCATCAAGCACCTCAAGGCAGCTGCTTTGGGGCGGAGAAACACCAGAGGATAAGGAGGGCCGGTGGACGGAGCCTGGGTCTTCGCCCCGGTCGGAGTCGTGGGCGGTGGGCCTCCGTGGCAGCGGCGATCGCCGTCTCGGTCTCGGCGCGGTCGGCGAGCGGAACGCGGGCCTGCACCATGCCGGTGTTGGGGTCGTGCACACCCCTGTAGATCCCCGAGGTGCCCGAGGTGTGCTTGCCGCCGATGAAATGTGCCAGTTCACGGCGTCGCGACCCAAGTACTCTCCCCGGCCGGCGGATTGCCGATGTTCGACGGCCCCGCGGTCTTCGCCCGCACCGTCAGTCCAAGCGCCACTCTGCGGTTTACCACCCCCTCGAGCCGGTGCCCTGGGCGGGGTAGCGGGCGGGCGCGGCGGCGAGAGCTGCGGCCAGGCGCATGGACGCGTCGGGGCGGGTGGCCGGCGGAGTGGGCGCGATGGCCGGTCGGGTGGGACCGGTGGGGCGGTCGACGCGGAAGGTGCGCCAGGCGTCACAGACTCTGCCGGAGACCGGTGGGCACCCGGAGAAGTGGCCACGGCGGACGTCGTCGATGCCATCCGCTACATCGTCGACAACGGCACCGAATGACGGGCGCTACCTGCGCACTTCCCGCCCCGGCCGACAGTTACGGGTTCTTCTGGCGATGGAACCGGACCGGCGTGGTCGCCTGGATCCACAAACAGCTCCGGCAGGATTGAGAGTCCAGACAGCTCGTTCAACAGTGCGAGAACCTCTGTTTTGAACCCGCCACCGCCACCCGAAGAGTCGCCACGTCGAAAGGCTCACTTGATTCCCTGCGGGCTCTGCCATGATGGGCGAGGCGATGCTTCTCGGCGAAGCACCCCGACGGGAAGTACAGATGAGAGATTTTTACCAGATTAGATTCCCGCCCGCCGGTTCTTTGAGCCGGTCTCACGCCACGCGGTCGACGGTGAAGTCGCAGGCACGGAAGGATGCACCGCCTGATCACGGGATCGGGTCCGGGAAACTCCCTTCTCTTACCGGGTTACGTTTCGTTGCTGCTGCCGGTGTCGTCTTTACACACTGCATGGCACTCATCGACCCGAGTATCACCACGTCTCTCGCGCCGCCGATCTGGGTGGGTGCGAGTTCAGTATCGCTCTTCTTCATCCTGAGCGGCTACGTGCTGACCCATTCCGCCCGCCCGCATGATTCTGCGGGTTCGTTCTGGCGTCGGCGAGCTGCGAAGATTCTTCCCAATCACATTGTCACCTGGTGTGCGATGATGATGGCCCTTGCCGCAAGTGGCGTGGTGAATTCCAAGACGGCCCCAGAGGGCATCGCGAGTCTTCTTCTTGTGCATCCCTGGATTCCTCAACAGAGCTTCGCTTCCGGGGGGAACCCCGTCTCCTGGTCCCTCGGCGTGGAGATGTTCTTCTATCTGCTTTTTCCTGTGCTTCGGTTGTGGGTCGAGCGCCTGACGGGGCGAGCTCTCCTCATCGGCATGGCAACGGCGTTGGCTGTCGTTTGGGCTTGCCCTCTGCTCTGCCCCCTCTTTACGGAAAACCCTGACGCCTTGCTCTTTCCGGGACTCTGGCTCCTGTACTATCTTCCGTTGGCACGCCTGCCTGAGTTCATCGTCGGGATGATGCTGGCTCGTATGCTCTCGGTGGGGGTCCGGCTGCCGCGTATCGGCCTTTCTGTGTCTTCCTTGGCAGTGGTCGCGACGATTGTGGTGCTGGGGTCATATCTTCCGCATCGATTCATGTTTGCGGCCGCCACGGCGCTTCCACTCGTTCTGCTGGTAAAGGCCGCCGCCGAGTCGGATCTGCAGGGCAGGCGATCCGTTCTGCGCACACCTGCCCTGGTCTTCCTGGGGGAGATCTCTTACGCCATGTATCTCGTGCACTTCATTGTTCTGGGTCTTACCGATCTGTGCGTGTCGGGGATCGGGGGGAGCAAATTCCAAGTGGTTTTGGCGGGTGTTCCACTTTCCGTGCTTGTTTCGTGGCTGCTGTACGCGCGAGTGGAGCGGCCGTGCATGCGTCTCCTTTTGACAGCAAGGAATCGAATGGAGCCAGTCGCGTGACACAGTCCAGGCAGGTATCCGCGGGCAGCAAGGCTGTAATGGGAGAATGGAAACAACACGGCATAAGACGCGGCCTCCTGGCCCCGCCCAGGAGGCTGCGGTCCACGGGAAATAGGTGCTCCGCACGCAGCTCACCGCGAAGCGGGCATTGCTTTTCGCTCTGGCGCAATGTGGGGATCCGCTGGCGCAGTTGGGGTGCCGGCCCTGGCGAGCTGATCCGTACCCGCTGTACCGGGCGATGCGGGAGCGGGGTGGGATCTACCGGGGCAGAGCTGATGCGTTCTCAGGCTGTGAGATGAGGCAGGTCGAGTGCGTGCTCGGGCGTGACAGATAGTGGTCGGCGGCTGCAGCGATGTTCGCAGGTGATGCAGGGCCTCGAGGGACCAGTGCCCGCGGAACAACGCAACGAGCCGGGCCAGGGCACTGGATCAGGCCCCCAGCGGGCGCCGGGCATCCCACTCCTCGAGTACGGCGTCGTGCTTGCGCTGGTCCAGCCCGACGGGAACCTGTCCCTGCAGGTACTGCGGCGCCGGATACTCGCCGCTTCGGAGGGCCCGCCAGGTGTCGGCGACAATCTCGGAAACCGGCCGGCACCGCAGTCCGGCGGCCAGGGCCTTCTGCGACGACGCCTGCCAGGTGCCGGCCACCTGAGGTATGTCCGGTGTCCACAGAGGCAGTTCGCTCCATGGGATGACGTCCCGCGCTTTCAGGAACGACTCGTCGACCCACACCAGTTCGGTGTCTGCGCCGGTGACGCGGACGCAGTCCCTCAGCAGGTCTCCCATGGTGGTGTTGCCCCGGATTCCACTGGTCACATAACGGCCGCTGCTCTGTGCGGCCAACTGGCCGAACATGAACAGGGCGATGTCGCGGGCGTCAATCAGCTGCATCCGCCGGTCCGGGGCGCCCGGTGCCAGCACGCGCCCGCCCCGGGCGATGGTCTTCAGCCACCACGGGAGCCGTCCGACGTTCTCCCCGGGGCCGGTGATGATCCCCGGATTGATGATCAGCGCCCGTTCAGGAAAGCTCTCCTCCACGGCTCGTTCGCAACCTGCCTTGAGCGCGTTGTAGACCACTTCGTCCGGTCCCGCATCTGGCGGGCACCGGTGCCGCGGGAAGCTCTCGTCGACTCCCTTGGCCGGCCAGTCGGCGTAGGCGTGGAAGGAGGAGACGAAGGCATAGGCCGTCGCATGCGCGGCCAATATCCGTGCCGAGAGCCGCACGGTACGCGGTACGAACCCGCACGTGTCGATGACGGCGTCCCAATGGCGCCCGTCCACCAGCGCCCTCAGTGCTGCTTCGTCCTCCCGGTCGCCCTTGACGGCCTCGGCACCGGAGGGGTTCGGGCCGGACACTCCGCGGTTGAAGAGGGTCATCTCGTCGCCACGTCGGAGGGCCTCGTCCACGAGTGCACGCCCCAGGAACACAGTTCCACCAATGATCAAAATCTTCATAGCGGCGCAGCGTGTCATCGCATGGGCCGCCCGCGTATCCACGTTCTCCAGCAGCGAAGCCCCACCGCCGCGCCCGCTGCCCGCAGCCGGGCGGGGTGAATGCGTCCTGAGGTGACGAGCTCAACGGTTCGCCCCAATGGGGCGGGGCTGAGGCCACACAAGCCCCTGAAGGTTGCGACGCTGCTGGGGTCACCAGTCGCCGCGTTACGCTCCACGGGCGTAACGCCGCTGCCGGCCACCGTCGACGATGACCTGCTCGCTGCCGTCCCGCCCCAGAGTGCCAACGGGCCCGCGGCTACCGCACGATCGAGTCCAGGCAGATGTCGCGGGGGCGTGGACGGATCCGTACTGACGGTGACGCATCAACTTCAAGCCATAGCAATCAGGTTCAGATGAAGTGCAGGCCCTCCATGTCCCGAACCGCATCCTCGGAGTGCCGCACACAGAACGCCGTCGCCTGCATCTGCTCCCACCCCCACGGGTCCGAATGCCCCAGTGCCAGACCCGCCAGCCGCGCCCACTCGACCTCGTTCGCTTCCTCGTCCAGGTCTACGCCGGCGTTGTCCAGCATCCAGCCCTTGAGGCCCAGGGAGGCGATCGCCGTGTGCGGGTCACCGGTGACAACGAACGGCTCATCCCCCGGCCAGCCCGACGCGTGGAACATTGCGCCGTTCGGCAGCCACACGATGCCCTCGGTGTGCTCCATGCCACCGTGGTAGGCGACCCGGCCCACGATCCGCGCGTCGGGGAACCGCTCGCGCAGCACGTCGGCCGCCGAGCCCAGCGGCTCGTCATTCCCCTCGGTCGCGAACGCTGGATCCGCGATCCCCACCATGCTCCCCCACGCCGCGACATGCACCACGTCCAGATCGGCACGCACCGCCGAGGGCAACGGCGTCTGCACGGAGCACGGACCGAGGTCCTCCAGTACCTCCTCAATGCTCTCCAACGACTCGGCGAACGCGCGGGCCCGCGCCGGGTCTTGCGGGGGGTAATTCCGGGCGTCGATGTTGAACGGCGGCTCGAACACCGTCAGATGACATCACCCCATCAAGCCACGCACGATCCGGTCCGGCGCATAAGTCCAGTACTTGCTCTTGCTCATGCGGGGCACCGTAGCGGCAGCCAGTGACAGGAGAACAAGAGAGACAACCGGTCAAGAGTCCTTGTGACTGGTCGGGATCGAGGACACCTGGTCGTGGCAACTGACGCCCATGCTTCGTCGGCACGACTGTCGACACGGCAGGTCGACCGGCGGGGTGGGGTGTCAGTGCTGTCTCTTAGGATTACGGCGAATGTGCAGGGCATCTGCATGCGAACCCAGGGAGAGACGCCGTGAACAACGGGATTCAGTGGTTGATCGACGGGGACACCGGCATGGAGACGATGATTGGTGTGGTGTTCGCCCGCGGCATCGAAGCCCGTGAGTTGGCAATGCGCCTGGGGGCACCGGAAGGGCCGGGCGCCGACCCCCTAACCGACGCCGAGATCTCTCATCTTGATGTGGAGGCATACCGGCCGGGCGAGTCCGGTGATGGTGTGGTCCGTGTGGGTGAGCACGCCGGGTGGGCATTCGCGATCGAGTACGGCCACTGCGAGGGCCTGTCGCGCCTTGAGGAGGTCTCTCGCGGGGGCGTGGAGGCTGTGTACTACTCGCACAACCCCGAGCATCCGCCGACCATCGTGTTCTATGCCCGCGACGGCCGCAGCATCTGCGGCTTCGGACTGAGAGAGGAGAGGATCCGTTGGGGGGAGGAGCCCGATCTCCTGGTGCCCGAACTCGTCGCCGCCCGGATCCTCACGGCCAACGGCACCGATCTTCGAGAGGACGAAGGCGACGACGACACCGATCGTAAGCGCCGTGCCCTGGCCGTTTTCGAGGAACGCTTCGGCCTCTCCCTGCCCCGGACCGTGTTCACCGTTGACCGTCTGCCCGTTCACGCGGTCAACGGGGCGCCTGCCCCGGACTTTGACGCGGTCCGCGCCTGGGCGGAGGACAACGGCCATCCCGTCCCTGACGAGCGACTTGGTCTGATCCCTGCCCGTCTGCACCACTCCTTCGTCCGGGACACCGACCCTCAATGGCAGCAGCGCCTCGGGTACAGGTCCGGGCCGGCCATCACTAGTTTCCACGTCGGCGGGGGCTTGGGAAGCGCTTCGGAATAGTTCTCTCCGCAACAGGAACGAGGTCGTTGACCGGCAGAGACAGCTCGGTGCCGGTGGCAGGTAGGCCGACCAGCACGAGCGGGTACCGACAACAACGACCAAACGGTGCCAACGATCGCGACCAGGGCGGAGCGTCGGGCCTGCTCGGTGGGGTCCGCCTGTGTCATCTGTCGCGACCAGTCGGAGTCCTTGGCAAGGGGTGCCTTGAGACGCAGGGGTGGCCGCCATCCGGCAGGGCGCGCGTCGTCCAACCGGCTGTCGCCTCTGCCGCAACACAGCCGCGTCACGCGTCGTCCCGCTCCTGAATGACCTCTCGCAGCGTGGCGGCGGCGTCGGGCAGGGTGTGCTTGTGGCCGGCGAGCCAGCGCAGGTGCGGCTCGGCTCGGCTCGGCTCGGCTCCCTGGAGCATGCCGGAACGGGGGTGAGCCACCACCAGGGCACGATGGGTGCCGCGCTCCAGCACGTGGCTGATGAAGTCGACGTCGACGACGCCCTCGGCCGCGGCGATGTGCCCGTCGACGAAGCCGGCCCCCGGCCGTGGTGCAGCAGTTCCAGCCGTAAGGGCCGACCCGCTCCCGCATGCCGACGAGACCGAAGCCGTGGGCCAAGCCCTTCCCACGGCACCGCTCCCGTCGTCGACGACCTCAGTCGACGGCCGCCCGATACGGTAAGCAGACAGGTCGATGTCGGCCGGCAATGGACGCTGATCCCCACTGCGACGCACGTCGACGCGTACCCCCGCGTCCGCGGTCGCCGCCGCCAGCCGTTCGAGGTCCGCAAGCCCCGGAGAGGTCGCGAGCGATACCCGCCCCGAGTTCGCCTTGCCCGGGTCGGCCTGACGGAGCGCCACCAGCGGGCGCCGCAGGCCCGTTCAGGGTCTCTCTGCTGGTGGCCTCGACGGCTCGCAGTGCTTCGCGGGCCTCCGCGGGCTGTGTCTGGATGACCCGGCTGCCCACCCCGGCCCGGATGGCGATGATGCCGATGCTGTGCGCGACCATGTCGTGCAACTCCCGTGCCATCCACAGCCGTTCGGCGGTCACGGCCCCGGCCACTTCTTGCGTACGCAGCGCCCCGACACCGTGAACCGTGCCCGACGCCCGCGGCGCCCCCCACCAGCAGACCCAGCATGAAGAGGTACAGGCCACCTCCCGCCCAGACCATGACCTTCGTTCTCGTCATCGGCGGTGTGCCCTCTCGGGAGCGAAATCGCGCTGCGAAACGCGCGCAGACAACGGGGTCAGTGTGGCGTGCATGCCGCGAGACTGACCAGCCGCTGCCCGCGCGGCATCGGCCCGGGGATGTACGCCCGCGGGCTCACCCGGCCGCGCGATCGCCGCCCACGGCCCCATGCCCGGACGGGGGCCTCCCGGCAGGGGTGTCCCTGTGATCGAAGTCAACGAACTCACCAAGCGCTACGGCGACAAGACCGCCGTCGACCACCTGTGCTTCATTGGGGCTGTCCTGCCAGGTATTCGGTGCTGTCGGCGGTGAGTTCCATAAAGGCCGCCTCCAGTGAGGCGGTGCGGGTGGCCAGCTCCTCCAGCTGGATACGGTTCTCGAAGGCGAGCGCTCCGATGCGGTCCGCCCGGGAGCCCGGTCACAGCGAGCTTCTCGACACCGGCCGAGCCCTCCGGCTCGACCGAGACGCCCGCCGCGGTCAGCACGGCTGTCAGCTCGGCGGCCTGCGGTGTCCCGACCACGACGCTGCGGCGGGTGGGACATGAAGGTCTCCGTGTGCGGTGAAGATTCGACACCTCCACCGCACACGGAGGCCTTCACCATGCTCAAGGCCCAGCCGCGTAAACAACGCCGCGGGTCAATACACGTCATCTGGCTGCGAACGTAATTGACCGAACAAGTCCCAGGTGACGGGCCATGAAAGCTAGCGACGCTGATCTCGGACGTCGAGATAGCGTCCGGTGGGGAGGTTATCGGGATGAGTTTCCGGCTGGCGGCGTACGCCGTGTGCATCGAGGACGGGCGGGTACTGCTCGCCTGTCACGTACCACCGCAGGGTGAGACCAACTGGACGCTTCCGGGCGGCAGGGTCGAGCATGCGGAGGATCCGTTCGATGCGGTGATCCGGGAGGTCGCTGAGGAGACCGGCTGCGATGCGGTGGTCGAACGCCTGCTGGGCGTGGACTCAAGGATCATCCCCGCAGCCGAACGCACCGTCCCCGGCGGACCAGAACACCAAAATGTCGGCATCTTCTACCGGGTCCGCATCACCGGCGGCCAACTCCGACCTGAGCCGAACGGCGAGATCGCCGAGTCGATCTGGACTCCGCTTCCCGACGTCGCCCGCCTACGCCGGTCATCGCTGGTCGACATCGGCCTGACCCTGGCGCAGATCCTTCCAGCGACCGGCCACGTTGCTCCCGTCACGGTCGGGCTGATCCAGCACTGAGGCAACCAGCAGCACCCACCTGGCCTGATCGACCGTCGTCTGACACACATGATCAGCCGGACAAGCTCTGGGCGCGGCCCAGGAAGGACAGGGTTGTCACCAGGTCCGGAGCACCCCAGAGAACTTTTCCGGATTCCGGTCACATCTGCGTGCGCCGATCCGTCAGTGCTGTGAAGACGCCAACCAGGCCGAAGCGAAGGAGAGCAGCCATGACGAACACCTCCATCTCCCGGATGCCCAACCCGGCCGAGTTTGTGCCCGAGCTGAACGACATCAGCGCCGCCCTCTTCCGGGCCACGGGCAACCACTCGGTGCCACGCACCACGATGAACCTCGTCCACCTGCGCGCCGGGCAAATCGTCGGCAACACCTACCTGACGATCCTGAACACCGGCTTCCTGCGCAAGGCCGGCCAGTCCGAGGAGCGCATCACCGCCGTCTCCTCCTGGATGGACGCCCCGTACTTCACCGCCGCCGAGCGCGCCGCCCTCGCCTTGGTGGAGGCCACCCTGCAGCCCGCCCCGCACGGTAGGGAGCGCGTCTCCGACGAGCTGTACGGCGAGGTGGCGAAGCACTACGACGAGAAGGCGCTGGCCACCCTGACCATCGCGATCGGCCAGATCAACTTCTTCATCGCCCTTGCCGTCATCGGCAAGCCGCAGCCGGTCGGCTCCCTCGCGGACGAGCAGTGGGACTGACCTGTTGACCTGCCGTTCAGCGGGGTAGCCCGATCCGGCGGCACGAGGCCACATGGTCGTCGATGAACACATCCGGTGCGGCCAGAAGGGCGTTCAGGCCGGCAGCCACACACGAGCCAACGGACGCCCTTCGCCATGGCTGCGGCCGGCGCAGACATCGGACTCATTCATCCAGCCGGTGCAGCGGCTGGATGGGCAGGACTGACGACCGGCTTAAGGGGCGAGGACGAACCCGCCCTTCGAAGCTCCGGTTCCCCCAGTGAGCGACTCGCTGACCTACCAGAACCTGGGCCCTGTTGCGGAAGTCGTCGGCCTTCGAGCATACGAGCGCATATCAATTGAGTACGCGTACCCACTCCTTGCCGGGTAGCCGCACCGCGGAGGGGTTCTGTCGGCCGAGGTGGAGGGCACTTTCTCCGTGCAGACTGGGTTGCGTCCCAAGGTCCAGGTCAGTGCTTGTCAGTGCCTGACCTTACGGTGCAGTCATGGATCTTCAGGGAAAGACAGTTGTGTTGATGGGCCGGTTTCACGGCCTGTCGCAGGCCGAGGCGAAGGCCGGGCTCGAGGCGCTGGGTGCGCGGGTGACGAAAACGGTGTCCAGCAAGACGGACCTGATCTTCCGCTCGCATGATGTGGCTGGTCGCAAGATCGGGAAAGCAAGCCAACTCGGCATACCGATCTACGACTGGAACACGTTGCGGGCCCTGCTCAAGCGTGCGGCCGAGGCCTCGGCCGGTGTTGAGCCCGGCACCGATGAGCCGAGCAGCTTCATGGACCACGCGGCGCTGGCATCGGCAGCGGACCCGGACTCGCTGCTGGGCGTTCTGAGGGAAGCGGACTGGTCCGCCTTCGTGGCCGAGCGGGATCTGCTGCCGCTGCGGAATCGGCTGCAGGAATGGGAACGGACGCACGGAGTATCCGAGGTGCACCGCTTCGCCACTGAGCGGATTCGCAGCCTCGGCAGCACGCGACTGCAGCAGCCGTTCCGCCACTTCACGGAGATCAGTGACCACGCCATCAGCCCGTGTGGATGCTATCTGGCGACCGGCAGCTGGTGCGGCGACGACTACCACCGCGGTGGTGCGCTGCAGATCTGGGAGATCGCCAGCGGCCGCTGCGTGAACGTGCTCGACCGGATCGAGGGCGGGGTCGGCTGGCCCGGCCACACCAACACCCTCCAATGGTCGGCCGATAGCAGGCGCGTCGGGCTCGCGTACAACACCAACCAGATAGGCGTCTTCGATCCGTTCGACGACACCACACACACCTACCCCATCGCCAGCGCGTCGGTGACGAACGGTGGGAACAGGCCCCCGGACTGGGCTCTGGCCCCCGACGGCCGGAGCGCGTTCATTGAGTCGGCGTCCTCCTGCGCGATCAAGGGCTGCGTCGTCCCCCTTGAAGCGGGCGATCTGTTCTGGCTGCCCGAGGACGCGCCGCCCCGGCACCCGTATCTGCTGACGGAAACGCTTCCCGCGGAGTTCGGGCAGGAGGGCGATGAGCTGTGGCCGGAGGACGTCAGCTGGTCACGCGACGGTAGTCGGCTCCTCGCGTACGACGCCGGCGCAAAGCGTCGGCGAACCTTCGCGATCGACCTGCCCACCAAACAGATGTACGGGTTGACCAAGGAGGAACGAAAGGAGGCGAATGCGTGGCACGGCGCCTCGGCGGGTGGCGCTACGGGACAGGTACGGGTCTCCGTGGGCGGGACCGGTGTGACCTTCCATCGGGCCGACACCGGCGGTGTGCTGAGCCACTTCGAGTTCCTCCGCGAACCACCGGAGCCCCGGTGCGTGGAACACGAGTACGGGTTCGACCATCACCCCGTCAACTTCGCGCTGGACGACGACACCTGGTGCGCCGCCTTCGAAGAGGGGGTGGTCATCGCGCCTCCGGACCGCAGAGAAGACCTGGAAGCGGTCCTGGCCTGGTCGGTCGACCGGCGCTTCGCCTGGCCGGTGCGGTGGGGCGGGCTCACGATCGTGCCGGACGCGAAGGACGCCGCCGAGCTGCTCGGACAACGCGGTCTCGGAACCTACGTACGGCAGTACGTCGAGCAGCGGACCCGGGATGCGGAGACAAACCTTCAGACGCCGGACGACAAATCCTGGCCGCCCCCCAACACGGCGACGCTGCATGACCTGTTCGCGGCGGCGCGAGACTCCGTGTCCGAACTCAGGAGCAGCTGGAACCACCATGTCTGCGAGCATCTCCGCCACGCGGCACGGCTGCGGGCCCGACGGGGAGAAGTGAGCGGCGCCGTGGACATGCTCGACGCGATCCCGGAGCCGGACGACCGCGTCGCGGCCTTTGCCGACGTGGCGATGATCCTCGCCCGGGCAGGGCGGGCCGACGAGGCGCGGGCGTTCCTCGCCGAGGTCGAGGCGGGCGCGGAGGCGGCCCTTGGACCGTACAACGTCGCCGACGTGGCGTCCTCGGTCGGCGGAGCGTACGAGGCCATGGGTAATACGGCCGCCGCCGACGTATGGTTCGCCCGCGCCCGTGACGCGATCGAACCGGAGGCCAACGCCTGGCAGAACCGTCTCACGGTCAGCTGGGCGCTGACCGAGTGCGGGCGCGAGGACGAGGCGCGGGCACTGTGGGCGCGCGGCGAGGAGGAGTGGCGGGAGACCCCCAGCACCTTCTACTCCGTGCCATGGCTCCTCTATCTGCTGGGCACCGGCCGGATCGATCTGGCAGAGGAGTTCCTCACAGCGTGTGACGTGGAATGGGACTGGCCGATGGATCCGGTGATCGGTGTCCTGGCCGACCTCGGTCGGACCGATCTGTTCCGCCTGGGCCGGTCGGATGTCCCGGAGTTTCTAGCGGAGTTGCGCTACGAGAAGGCCTTGCGGATGGCCGAGCAGCACACGAGGCGGGCCCACCCGGCGACGCCGAGCGAGGCCGACCTGGCGGCCCTCGCCGAAGCGCACGCCGAGCTGCTCAGGACCCCGCGGGCCCACCGCGAAAGGCCCACCGAGCTGCTCATCGATCAGGCCGCGGAGTGTGGGCACCTCAGCGCGGTGCTGGACCTGCTCGGCAAGCTTCCTTCGCCCCGCGACTTCAACGGCCGGCCGTCGTCAGCGTTCTCCGCGCTGTGGCGCGCCGCCACGGGCCAGGATGTGGCGCCGTGGTGACGCCCGTCTGACTCCCGGTCCGCCGCCTCTCCTCGGCCACCGTCCGGTAGCCGGGGAGAGGGCTCTGGGCTATGGGTCGGAAGCGCGAGAACGCCTTCCTGGCCTGGGACGATGAACCTTGCTGAGGGGTTCTGTCGGTCCAGGGGACGGCAGTTTCTCCGTGCAGACCATCGGGTTGCCGCCCAAGGTCCAGGTCAGTGCCGATGGTTCGGGGGTGGTCGGTCATGCGGTCTCGCTGACGCCACCAATTTGGCGGTGATGCTCGCCGACGGCGGCGAGGCCATCGCGGACCTGGCCGTACTGCGCGGCCAGGCAGGGGTATTCGGTTCCGTCGCCTCGACACCGACGGCCTGGCGACTGCTCGCCGACACCGATGAGAAGGCACTGTCCTCGCTGTGCTCGGGCCGCGCCCAAGCCCGGGAAGTCGCCTGGCTGCAGGCCGCCGAGCACGACAAGGGCATTCCCGCAGCTCGGGCCGCGGGACGGATACCGCCCGGCTTGGTCCTGGACCGTGACGCCACGGTGATCACCTCCACTACGAGAAAGAGCAGGCCGCACCCACCCACAAGGACGGCTTCGGCTTCCACCCGCTGCTGTGCTTTCTGGCCAACACCGGCGAGGCGCTGGTGCGGATGACGAAGTCGGGTTCAGGTTGGTTCGTTCGCCAGCCCCTTCGTGGGCGACGAAATCGACCGTAAGGGAGTCGCTGGGGGCCTCGACGCCCCATGCACCGTGGATGACGTGGGCGACCTGACGCGCCCTTCAGGTTGAGTGCCAGGGAAGAGCCACCGGCCAGGAGAGTTCGCAGCCCAACCGGCGTGAAACGGGAAGGGGACGGACGTGACCTCGCCGAGCAGCCCAGACGATGAAGGCGCAGACTTCGTAGCAGGTGCCGGGATTCCCCGCGATCCACCGGTCGACATCGTTCTGGGCGATGCCCTTGCGCGCGAGAGCGCATTCGTCGATGGCCGTGAGGAAGGCAACGGCGACTTAAATACGGGGCCCGCGCCGAAGCCTCCGCTCAGGCAGGGCGACTGGCTCTTCCTGATCCATTCACAACTGGCGAGACAGTACAGGTGTGAGCTGTTGACCCACGGATCTGCGAGACACGAGCAAGAGGCGGCCGATCGCCCCCGACGCAGACCGCGACTCAAGATGACGTGGCATCAGCTTTAACTGGCGAGGCGAGGCGTCACCTAAGTCGCATTCCTCGGAGCCAGCGGAAACCAAAGAGGCACCGCGTCCAGCATCCGACCGGCCGCAGGCCGTGCCAATGCACGTTCAGCGCCGACTATGCCAGGACTGCGGCCACACCGGTCCCCACTGGCCCTCCTTCGGCGAACCGCGCCAGGCCACCGACTTCTCCTGACGCAAGGACCTGGAGATCTACCAGGCATCCGGCCGCCTCGACCGCATCGACTGCGCCTTCTCACGCGGCCAGCGCAACACGATCTACGTCCAGGACCGGATGCACGAACGCTGTCCCCGCCTGTGGCAGTGGCTCCAGGACGGCGCCCACTTCTACGTCTGCGGCGACGCGGCACGCATGACCAAAGACGTCGGCCAGGCCCTCAATTAGCGCCGCCCAGCGGCCTCCCGGCCAAGTCGCTCCGCCGGCTCCCTGCGTGACGAGCGAGGGGGCTCCCGGTAGACCCGGGACCGGCACCGTCGCTCGAACACCACGGGGCGTACGCTCATCAACATGGTTGAGCATCGAATGGTTGACGTGAACGGCGTTCGGCTTCACATCGCCGAGCAAGGCGACGGCCCCCTGGTGGTGCTTCTGCATGGCTTCCCCGAGTCATGGCACTCCTGGCACCACCAGTTCGGCCCCCTGGCCGATGCGGGCTTCCGAGTCGTCGCCCCCGACCAGCGTGGATACGGACGCAGCGACCATCCCGACGACGTCGACGCGTACACCATCCTCCACCTGGTCGGCGATGTCGTCGGACTGATCCAGGCCCTGGGCGAGGAGAAGGCGTACGTCGTCGGGCACGACTGGGGTGCCCCGGTCGCCTGGCACACCGCACTGCTGCGACCGGACATGGTGCTCGGGGTGGCCGGCCTGAGCGTGCCACCCCCCTTCAGGGGGACTCAGCCTCCGCTGGCCGCCATGGAGAAGAGGTTCGGCGGCCGCTTCTACTGGAACTACTTCAACCGTCCCGGTGTCGCCGACGCCGAGTTCGCGAGGGACGTACGCACCACCCTCCGGAAGTTCTTCTACTCGGCTTCCGGCTCCGCTCCTCACGGCGGCGAGGTCAAGCAGCCGCTGATCGAACCCGGGCAGGGCTGGCTCGCGACCATGTCAGACCCCGAGGTGCTGCCGGAGTGGTTCACCGAGGACGATCTCGACGCACTCACCGAGAGTTTCTCCAAGGGCTTCACCGGGGCCCTCAACTGGTACCGCAACCTCGACCGCAACTGGGAACTGACCGCTCCCTGGCACGGCGCCGTCGTCACCCGGCCCGCCCTGTACATGTACGGCGACCGCGACCTCGTCCCCGCCTTTCCCGGCACACCCGAACTCATCGAGCGTCTCCCCGACCTCATGCCCAACCTCTGGCGCAAGCCCCTCAAACTGGCCGGCTGCGGGCACTGGACTCAGCAGGAACGCCCGGACGAGGTGAACGCGGCGCTCATCGAATTCCTCAGGGCCTGTGCCTGAGCCTGGCCTGGCCCGCTGGCCGCGAATCGGACGGGTGGCTTCATTCACTGTCAACGACAGCGACTTGAAACCGAGTCCACTCGCTTGGAGATCCGATCCAGGTGGGGGTTCTGCACTGCGACGGCGGAGTGTGGGCTGCGCTGCCCGACGAGGACGCTGATGCCGAGTCCCGCAGACATCGCGAGCAGGCTGACTGCCTCCCACTGGACGTCCACACCGGGCTGAACGCGATCCGCCACCTGTGCCTGCCGGAGGCAGTTCGACCAGGGCCCCCTCGGCGGCATCAGGGGTCCGGATGAGCGGCTGGGGCACCGGCCGAGAGGCGTCCCGCGTCCCTCAGCCGGTGAATGCCCGCATGAACGCGTTCGTCTTGCCTTTGGTGCTTGAACAGGTCGCCACTGCCTTGGAGTTGGCACCTCCCTGGCACGGCTTGTCCCGGGCGGCCGACCACATCGACAGCCGGCCGAGCCCCTTCTTGTCGGCGAACCTCTTGAGCTCGACCGCGTCGGCAGGGGTGAAGACCTCGACCTCGACGTCGTTCACGCCGATCATCGGTGTGACGGCGACGGTCTTCCAGGCTGCGGCGTCACGCCGGATGCCGAGCGCCTTCTTGATCTGTTTCTGGGTGGCGGTGGCGGCTGCGATGGCGTATTCGCCCATGTCGCCGTCGTAGTAGCTGCCGTAGTCCATGGCCATGACGTTCACGGCGGAGACCCGGGCGCCGCTCTTCTTCGCGTTCTCCAGGACGGCGACGGCATGCCGGTTCAGGCCCGAGGGGAGCACCGGGAGCGTGAAGGACACGTCCAGGTCCGGGTGCTGCTTCTGTAGCCGGGCAATCGCCTGGGCGCGGAGGGTGTTGGCCTTCTTGTCCGTCAGAGCGGGGCCCTCGATGTCGAAGTCGACCTTCGTCAGGTCGTAGGCGTCGATGACCTTGGTGTACGCACGCACCAGCTTGTCCACCGAGCCGCAGACCCGGGCCAGTTCGTGACCGCTCTGTCCGCCGAAGGAGATCCGCACATCGCCACCCTTGGCGCGCAGCGCATCCGCCTGGCGCGCCACCGGGTTGTCGCCCAGCTCCTGCCTGCCGCCCCACTTGGGCGTGCAACCGCCTCCGGGGGAGACGAAGGCCAGGTTGTACTCCTTCACGCCGGTCTCCTGCGCACTCCGGAGGAGGTCGTAAGAAGGCTTGAGCGAGGTGTCCACGTACGGCGCGAATGCGTTGGGCTCCGGAGCGGGAGGTTCGGTCGCCTTGGTGGGAGGTGCGCTGGAGGGGGGCCGGCTCGCGTTACGGGAGGGCACCGACGGCGTCGGGGCGGGCTGCTCCTCCTTGGCTCCGGACGAACAGCCGGCCAGCAACGACACCGCAACCGCCGCCGCCGTCACGGCAGCGGCGATCGGCTTCAGTTCGGTTCTCTTGGAAGCCCGCATGTCTGCGTCGTTCGTCATTGTCGGCCTGTTCCTTCGGAGGGGGTGGGCAGTTGGTGGCGGATATGACACCGGAAGGCGTCCAGGTAGAACAATCAGCGTGTGCGGGCCGGAACCCGGAAGACGCTCGGCCGCAAGGAGGGACTGGTAGCGGCACGGTGCCACGGTAGGGCTCAATTCCCCCGCACGCCCGGCCATCAACAACGGATTGCGGACGCTTCGCCGTTGCTTCGACACGCTTGCACACCAAAATCCGACCCTCTCGCTCACCTCAGTGCATGCCATCAGACTCCTGAGCGCCTACTCCGACGAGTGCGCTCCTGTGCCACGAGTCGAGGCCATGCATTGTCGCGAGGCGTTGACCTGGGCTCACGTCGGGTTCGCTGAATCACCATAGGGACCGACGGTCGATACCCAGGCGATCGGACGCGGCACCACCACCGCGGTCAAGAGCTTGTAGAACTCGTTGCGGGACATGGCAGCGGGATCAAAGTCGATGCGCATGGTGATCAGTATCCACGCGGGCGGCCGCGGATCCTACGGCGGATCCAGGGCACCGCCAAACCTCTGAGTCCGGCGGAAAGCGCCCGGTATCGGAGCCGCCGAGCACCAGGAGCCGGCACCGCGTCCACCGCCCCAGCCACAGCCACAGCACCAACCGTCTGGGAAGACGTCGACGTCCCCGCCCATGCCCGAGGGGCCAGGTCAGCCTCAACCTCCACCACCACTTGGCCGCCTACGCCCCGAAGCACCCCGGCGCCTATCTCCGCATCTCCTCCGACCGCTTCGGACTCGAAGCCGGCGTCGACCGCCAGCTCGAAGACGCCGAGGAATCCAAGATCCGCCTGCGCTGGGGCACCTTCACCAAGGCCTGCGGGAAAAACGACACCGGGCGCTCAAGCCCCGAGGACACCGCCCGCCGCAGCGCCCGCCAGCACCTCTCCGCCGCCCAGAACGGAGCCGCCCAGGGCCCGCATCGCCTACCTCTGGATCCGCAAGGGCGAAACCAAGGGGCAGCTCGTCCTGGACGAGGCCGACGTCGTCGTCCGGATCTTCCAGGACGATGGCTGGTCACTGGTCCGCTTCGACGACGAGGGACGTCCCTTGCTCGGATCCTGGGAACCCATCGTCACCCCGACGCTCGGGTCCCAGGTCCAGTTCGAGTGACAACGCCGCCGCCAGAAGGCCGGCATCAACCCGGCAAGGTAGGCACCGCGCCGGGCAACAAGTACTTCCTCTCCGGAATCCTGCGATGCAGCAAATGCCATCGAGGTCTGGTGGGACACCGCTACCGGCGTAAATCAGGAAAGGTGGTCCACAACTACGTCTGTCCGCCATCCGACCGAGGTGGCTGCGGGGAACAGCTATCGCCGGCCCCACCGCTGACGAGGCGGTCGAGGAAGCCACGGAGTCCGGTGCCCGGGACAAGGGTGGTCAGGTCGGTGCCGTCGAGGCGCACAATGCCGTGCTGCGGGTCGGCGTGGCGGCACAGGAGGCGGATGAGGGTGGTCTTGCCGGATCCCCGAGGTGCCGATGAGGGTGGTCACGCCGCGGGCGGGACGGTGCAGTCGATGTTCTGGACGGTCGGCCAGTCCTGGCCGTCGTAGGTGAAGGTGACCCCGCCGGCTGTCCACTGCCGCCAGTGAGTACCCGGGAGGTCGGGCCGGCGGTGGACCAGCTCGTCAACGGGCTTGATCCGCACCGGAGGGGGCTGCTCGTGGCCACTGTCGAGAGTGCGCTCGCGGGCCGGCTGCTCCTTCGCCGTGACGAGCCATCCACTCGTCGCGCACTGCGGCGTGGTAGCCACGTCCAGACGCACACCCGCTTCCGCGGTACGGGGTCAGCGCCACGCTGATGCACCGCGTCCCTGGTATCGCCCTCGGCGAGATGGGCCTGGAACGGCTGGGGCTCGGCGCGAGAGCGGGCCCCGACACCGCGACCACACCGGACACAGCACGACCGCCTCCCCCTCCGTCAGCAGTTACAGCAGTTACAGCAGTTACAGCAGTTACGGGAACCCCTCAGATGATCTCCATTTTGTTGAAGATGATGCTGATCGACTTGTCCGCCACTTTGTAGATCGACGCATCAGTGAATTCATACCTCTTTATTTGCTGGTTGTTGCCGTCATACATCGTGATGGCGAAGTTCCTCGTGGCGTTCGGGCCATTGTTGATCGCGGCGTTGATCCAGTCATCGAAAAGAGCGCTGTGTTCCGAGCCACGTATAAGGATGATGTGGTTCGGGTACAGAGCGGCGACGCTGCTGATGTTCTCGGCGGCCTGGCCGTGGATCTCAAGGCTGAACATATGCTGCACTACTTGGCTCTCGGAGGGCGGCTGCACGCTCGACGTGGCGACGGGAGCGGCCGACGCGCTGGTGGCGGTGGCGGCGACGGCACCGAGAACGAGCGGCGCGGTAGCGGTGGCACCGGCCGAGCGCCTGGCGCGACGGCGGACGGAACGGGTCGTGATCATGCTCATGCATCTCCGTCGTCTGACGAGCGACTGTTGTCCTGTCGTGGTGGGAGTTGCGGTTGGCGCGTGCCGTGACGGGTGGGCGGCCGAGGGAGCGTCTCGCCTTCGGTGCGGCCCTGGAAGGAGACGGTGAGCGCCTTCTCGGTGTGGCCGTTCGTGCCACTGCCGTCGGTGGCCGACAGGCTCACAGAGGCGTAGCCGGACTCGCCCGGAGCGAGCGCGACGACGGGCTGCGGCGCGGGAGTTGCGGACGCGGGACACGTGAGTGAGCCCCTTCGATGGTGCGGTGGGGTGTGGTGCGTGGATGACCCGAGCGTGTGGGGCGATCCGTCCCAGCCACAACGAAAGCCGGGCAGTTCGGGACGCTGGAACGCGGAAATGGGCTTTGACCAGGGGGAATGTGAGCCGTCTGGAACTCGGAAACGGGATGCGCCGGGCTACGGGGGAAGGGGAGGAAGAGGGGGGCGAGGGCGAGGGAGGCTGCCAGAAAGGGCAGGCCCGGTGGGTCGGACCTTGCTACCTGCAGTTTCAGAACAGCGTTACCTGTGCGTGGGCTGGAGTGGGGAGCCTCGGTGCATCGCTCCGCCGAGGTGGCGCGGCCCGGACGGGCGTCGCATTGTAGGCGGTCAACGGCCGTCGAACCTCTGGCATTTCCCGCAGTCTTTCGTGCCGAGGATGGGGGCGCGCGGCGGCTCGGGCCGATGGACAGCCCGCGATTCCCTTCGGGACGGCCCCGCGGAACAGCCCCGCGGAACAGCCCTGCGGGGAAAAATCCTGTTGGCGAAGGTCGGGGTACTATCAGCGTGTTCGAGAACCAGCAAAACCAGCATCTGTCGCGGCGCCGTCTGCTCGGAATGGCAGCGCTCACTGGCGCCGCCGTCACCGGAATGACCACGATTTCCGCCGCCCCACGTGCCTCGGCCGCCGAAAGGCGGAGTCCGCAGGCCGACAGCGGCTCGTTCGTACCGGCCGTGGTGATCGGTACGGGATACGGCGCCGCGGTATCCGCGCTGCGGCTCGGCGAGGCCGGGATTCCCACGCTCATGCTCGAAATGGGCCAGCTGTGGAACAAGCCCGCGGACGACGGCAACGTCTTCTGCGGAATGCTCACGCCCGACCGCCGGTCGAGCTGGTTCAAGTCGCGCACCGAGGCCCCGCTGGGCTCGTTCCTGTGGCTGGATGTGATCAACCGGGACATCACCCCGTACGCGGGAGTGCTGGACAAGGTGCACTTCGACCAGATGTCGGTGTACGTGGGGCGGGGTGTCGGCGGCGGCTCGCTGGTCAACGGCGGCATGGCCGTCGTACCGAAGCGCGCGTACTTCGAGGAGGTGCTGCCGCACGTGGACGCCTCACAGATGTACGAGCGGTACTTCCCGCGCGCCAACTCCATGCTCAAGGTGAACCACATCGACCAGGGCTGGTTCGAGGAGACGGAGTGGTACAAGTTCGCGCGGGTCTCGCGCGAACAGGCGGGCAAGGCGGGCCTGAGCACCACCTTCGTCCCCAACGTCTACGACTTCGGCCACATGCGACGCGAGGCGGCCGGTGAGGTGCCCAAGTCCGCGCTGGCGGGCGAGGTCATCTACGGCAACAACCACGGCAAACAGAGCTTGGACAAGACCTACTTGGCCGCCGCGCTCGGCACCGGCAAGGTCACCATCGAGACCCTGCACCAGGTCAAGGCCATCCGTCAGCAGCCGGACGGCAGCTATGTGCTGTCCGTGGACCAGATCGACGCCGACGGCAAGGCCGTCGCCCACAAGGAGATCGCCTGTGGCCATCTGTTCCTCGGCGCCGGCAGTCTCGGCTCCACCGAACTGCTGGTGCGCGCCCGGGACACCGGTGCGCTTCCCGAGCTCAACTCCGAGGTCGGCGAGGGCTGGGGCCCCAACGGCAACATCATGACCGGCCGGGCCAACCACGTCTGGAACCCCACCGGTGCCCACCAGTCGTCGATTCCCGCCCTGGGCATCGACGACTGGAACAACCCCGCCGCCCCGGTCTTCGCGGAGATCGCGCCGATGCCGGCCGGCCTGGAGACCTGGGTCAGCCTCTATCTGGCGATCACCAAGAACCCCGAGCGCGGCACCTTCGTCTACGACAAGGCCGGCGACCGGGCCGTGCTGCGCTGGACCCGGGACCAGAACACGCCCGCGGTCGACGCCGCGAGGTCGCTCTTCGACCGGATCAACAAGGCCAACACGACGATGTACCGCTACGACTTGTTCGGGCCGCAGCTGAAGAACTTCTCCGACGACTTCTGCTACCACCCGCTCGGCGGCTGTGTCCTGGGCAAGGCCACCGATGGGTACGGCCGGGTCGCCGGCTACCGCAACCTCTATGTCACGGACGGCGCGCTCATTCCGGGGTCCATCGGGGTCAACCCCTTTGTGACCATCACGGCCCTGGCCGAGCGAAACATCGAGCGGATCATCGCGGAGGACGTCAAGACCGCGTCCTGAGCGCTCCACTGGAAGCGGGCCGATGTGCCGCCGCATGGCAGGAGTTCGCAGCCCCGCCACGCGGCGTTCGCGGTGGCGGAGGTCCGGCATGTGCCGGCACCTTGGCGCACCGGTCTCCGGCACGGCATCCGGCAGTCGGTTCGCTCCCGCCCCGAAATGCCGGACGGTTCTACGGATTTTCCGGTGGGTGGCGTGAGATCAAAGGGGGGTGCGGCCAGTCGATCCGCACGAGGGTGTGCTCGCCGAACCCCGTCTGTCCTCGCGAAAGGGAATCCATGGAATCCGCCCGACGGCCGATCCTCTTCGTCAGTCTTCCGGAGAGCGGGTTGGCCAATCCCCTGCTCGTGCTCGCCGAAGAGCTCTCCCGCCAGAATGTGCCGGATCTCTGGTTCGCCACGGATGAGCCCCGGCGCGAGGATGTGAAGCGGATCTCGGTCGGTTCCGAGGTGGAGTTCGCCTCGCTGGGTGAGGTGGTCACCGAATTGTCGGCGGTGACGTGGGACGACGCGGTCTATCGCGAGATAACCCAGTCCTCGCGTTTCAAGGCACATCGCGCGGTGATCCGGCAGTCCTACAAGCCTGGGCGGCACGAGGAGAAGTTCCGTAAGCTGGCGGCCGTTGTCGACGAGGTGCGGCCGGCGCTGATGGTCATCGACTGCATCAGTGCTTTCGGGATCGAGTTGGCGATTTCTCGGAAGATTCCGTTCGTGCTGAGTGTGCCGTTTGTGCCGAGCAATGTGCTCACGGCGTTCACTCCCTTCGCCAAGGGCTACACCCCGCGGGATTACCCCGTGCCGCACACGGGGCTGCCGCGCCCGATGACTCTCACCCAGCGCATGAGCAATGCGCTCTTCAAGTGGCGGACGCTGGCGATGTTCTGCACGCCCGAGATGGGCAAGGTGATCGCTGAGGACAACCGGCGGCGCAAGGCGCACGGGCTCGGGCCGCTCAGTCCGATGGCGCGGATCGAGCACGCCGATCTGGTGCTGTGCAATTCGATCGCCGAGCTGGACTACCCCTTTGGCATTCCGGAGAAGGTGCGGCTGGTCGGTGCGATGGTGCCGCCATTGCCGGAAGCCCAGCAGGACGACGATCTCTCGCGATGGCTGGATGAACAGTCCTCGGTCGTCTATGTGGGGTTCGGGACGATCACCCGACTCACCCAGAACCAGGTCAATTCCATGGTGGAGGTCACCCGTCGGCTTGAGGGGCGGCACCAGGTGCTGTGGAAACTGCCGTCGGGACAGCAGCATCTGCTGCCGCCGAAGGAGTCGTTGCCGGTAAATCTCCGTATCGAGAGCTGGGTTCCGTCGCAGTTGGATGTTCTGGCGCATCCGAAGGTGAAGGTGTTCTTCACCCATGGCGGCGGCAATGGTTTCAACGAGGGCGTGTATTTCGGCAAGCCGCTCGTGGTGCGGCCGTTGTGGGTGGACTGTTACGACCAGGCCGTGCGCGGCCGGGACTTCGGCATCAGTCTGACCCTCGACCGGCCGCGGGACATCGACGTCGACGACGTGATCGACAAGCTCACCCGGGTGCTTCAGACCCCTTCCTTCCATGAGAACGCGAAGCGGCTCGGTGCCCTGCAGCGTGCGGCGGGCGGCCGTGAGACCGCTGCCGAGCTGATCCTCGGGCATTCGGCCCTGGCCCCGGCGTAAGGCCGCGCGAGCACCCACGTACGTACGAGGACTACGAGGAAGACCAGAAAGAGGCAGCGGATGTCTTTCAAGTACCCGGTGTCCAGGCCCGCTCTGGACGGCAGAGAGCTGGAGTATCTGACCACCACCGTCAAGGACGGCTGGATATCCTCTCAGGGCCCGATGGTCCAGAGGTTCGAGCGTGCCTTCGCTGAGTACAACGGGATCGCGCACGGCGTTTCCTGTTCGTCGGGGACGGCGGCGCTCACGCTGGCGCTGCGGGCGCTGGGTATCGGCCCGGGTGACGAGGTCATCGTTCCGGAGTTCACGATGATCGCCTCGGCGTGGGCGGTCACCTACACCGGTGCGACGCCCGTGTTCGTGGACTGCGCGGACGACCTCAATATCGATGTCACCCGTATCGAGGAGAAGATCACGGCGCGTACAAAGGCCGTGATGCCGGTCCATATCTATGGCAGGCGTTGCGACATGGACGCGGTGATGGATATCGCGTACCAGTACAACCTGCGGGTCGTGGAGGACAGTGCGGAGGCCCATGGCATCCGTCCGGTCGGGGACATCGCGTGCTATTCGCTGTTCGCCAACAAGATCATTACGGCGGGTGAGGGCGGCGTTTGCCTCACCGACGACCCCAAGCTGGCCGGGCAGTTGGCACACCTGCGGGCCATGGCTTTCACCAAGGACCACAGTTTCCTGCACAAGAAAGTTGCCTACAACTTCCGCATGACGGCCATGCAGGCCGCCATTGCACTCGGCCAGGTCGAACGGCTTGACGACATCCTCGAAACCCGGCGTGAGATCGAGCGGCGCTATGACGAGGGGCTCGCCGGTATTCCCGGTATCACGCTGATGCCGCCACGGGATGTGCTGTGGATGTACGACCTGCGGGCCGAACGCCGCGAGGAACTACGGGAGTTCCTTGCCAATGAGTCGATCGAGACCCGGCTGTTCTTCAAGCCGATGTCCCGGCAGCCCATGTACTTCCAACCCGAGTGGCCCTCGCTCAAGGCGAATACGTTTGCCGAGGACGGGCTGTATCTGCCCACGCACACCGATCTCACGGCCGCCGACCAGGACTTCGTGATCGACAAAATCCGTGCGTTCTACGACGCCGGCTGACGGACCGTTCGAGAGGGGATACCCACCCATGACGCACACAGGCCCGGCCGTGTCGCGAAGCTGCCCGGCCTCGGCACAGGCAGTTCCGGCCACGGAGGTGACGGACCCGGCCGCACCCCCGGCGGATCCGCTGGTGGTCGAATTTCCGCTGCGCGAGCCCGGCGTGCCGTTCCCGCCGCCCCATTACGCCGACTACCGCGACCGGCAGGGGCTGGTCCTCTCGCACCTGCCCGACGGCAAACGGGTGTGGCTGGTCACCCGGCACGAGGACGTACGCGCCGTACTGACCCACGCCAAGATCAGCTCCAACCCCGAGCACGAGGGATTCCCCAACGTCGGGGAGACCGTGGGAGTGCCCAAGCAGGATCAGATCCCGGGCTGGTTCGTGGGGATGGACTCCCCCGAGCACGACCGGTTCCGCAAGGCCCTCATCCCGGAGTTCACCGTACGGCGCGTACGCGCGATGCGGCCCGCGATCGAGCGCACGGTGGACAAGCGCCTGGACGAGATGCTGGCCGCCGGCAACACCGCCGACCTCGTCGCCGACTTCGCGCTGCCCATCCCCTCCCTGGTGATCTCCTCGCTGCTCGGAGTGCCGGCCGCCGACCGTGAGTTCTTCGAGTCCAGGACCCGTGTCCTGGTCTCCCTCCGCTCCGCTACCGAAGAGCAGCGCAAGTCCGCCGGCAAGGACCTGCTGCGCTACGTCATGCGGCTGATCGCCATCAAGGAGAAGTGGCCCGGCGACGACCTGGTCAGCCGACTTCTGGCCAACGGCGCCATCGGCCCCCAGGAGCTGTCGGGCGTACTGATGCTGCTGCTCATCGCCGGCCACGAGACCACGGCCAACAACATCGCGCTCGGCGTGGTGACGCTGCTGACGCACCCTCAGTGGGTGGGTGACGATCGGGCCGTGGAGGAGACCCTGCGCTTCCACTCCGTCGCCGACCTGGTGTCCCTGCGGGTGGCGGTCGAGGACGTGGAGATCGCCGGGCAGCTCATCAAGGCGGGCGAGGGCATCGTGCCGCTGGTCGCCGCGGCCAACCACGACGAGAGCGTCTTCGAGTGCCCCCACACGTTCGACCCCTCCCGGTCCGCCCGCCACCACGTGGCCTTCGGCTACGGCGTGCACCAGTGCCTGGGGCAGAACCTGGTGCGAGTCGAGATGGAGGTCGCCTACCGGAAGCTCTTCGAACGCATCCCGAACCTCCAACTCGACGTGCCCGTCGACGGGTTGGGCATCAAGTACGACGGCGTGCTCTACGGGCTGCACGAGCTTCCGGTCCGCTGGTAACCACCCGGCCCCGTCCGCCCGGCGGCGCGTGCCACCGGCCGCCGGGCGGCCCACCTTCACCGCAGGAGAGACATCGACATGCGCATCACCGTTGCCCCCGACCGCTGCGTGGGGGCGGGCCAGTGTGTGCTGAACGCGCCCGCGCTCTTCGACCAGGACGACGACGGACTCGTCACCCTCCTCGCCGAGCCCGGCGCCGACCAGGAGTCCACGGCCCGACTGGCAGGTGCCCTGTGCCCGTCCCGGGCGATCACCGTGCACGAAGGCTGAGACCCGACCCGGGCTGAAACCCGGCCCGGGCAGGCGCCGGTGTCCGAACCCCGGCCTGCCCCCACACCTGACGAGAGTGCTTGAGATCCGGGAGTGATGGTGCCCGTCCACACAGATGACTACGCGATCCAGCCGCCCACCGACGCGGCGGCTGTACTGGGCGGCTTCACGCTGTCCGATGTGTTCGAATCCGCCGTGGAATCCGCTCCCGACGCCGTGGCCGTCGTCGACGGGGACCGCTCATGGACGTGGGCGCAGTGGCGCGCGGACGTCGGCGCGCTGGCCCGCGGCCTACAGGAGTCGGGCGTCGCGCCCGGCGACGTGGTGGCGGTGCAGCTGCCGAACTGCTGGGAGCTGCAGACCCTGCACCTGGCCGTCGCGGCCGTCGGAGCGGTGCTGCTGCCCGTCCACCAGGGCACCACGGCCTCCGAGGTCCATGCGCTGCTGACCCGGGCGGAACCCGACCTGCTCGTCCTGTCGGCCTCCGGCAGCGAGAGTGCCGCGACGGCCCGTTCGCTCATGGAGAGTGTGCCGTCACTGCGCGGGGTGCTGCTGACCGGGGCATCGGAGGAGGGGTGTCGGGAGGCGGGTGCCGGGTCGCTGGACGGGCTGCTGGCGGCCTGGGCGGGCAGCGGGCCCCGGCCGGTGGACGTCACCCCCGGCATGCCGCTCGTCCTGATCCCCTCGTCCGGGACGACCTCGGCGCGGCCCAAGCTGTGTGTGCACAGCCACAACGGCCTGCTGTCGAACACCGCGGCCGTCACCGCCGAGGCCGCCGACGCCTTCGACGGTACGGTCCTCACGGCCTGCCCGATGACCCACCTGTTCGGTCTTCAAGCCATGCACGCGGTGCTGTTCGCCGCCTGCGGGCAGGTGCTGCTCACCGGCTGGGACACGGACCGCTTCCTGGAGCTGGCGCGAAAGCACGACCCCCGCGTCGTCTTCGCGGTACCCACTCAGCTACGGGATGTCGTCGGCAAGCTGGCCAGGACGAACGAGCCGGCGGGCTTCGCGCCGCGCCAGGTGCGTACGGCGGGGGCCGCCGTCGCGCCCGCGCTCGCCGCCCAGGTACGCGCCGTCCTCGACTGCGACCTGGTCGTGGTGTGGGGGATGTCCGAGATCGGCACCGGCACCCGCACCCGGGCCGACGACCCCGAGGGCAGTGTGGGAGCACCGGTCAGCGGCGTGGACGTGCGGGTCGTCGACGAGCACGGCGAGGTGTGCGCGGCGGACGAGACCGGTGAACTCCAGTACCGGGGGCCGGGGTTGTTCCGTGGCTATTTCCGCGAGCCGGAGCTGACGCGCTCGGCCCTCACCGAGGACGGCTGGCTGCGGACCGGCGATCTCGCAGCCATCGGCGCGGACGGCGTGGTGGTACTGCACGGCCGGGCGACCGAACTGATCAACACCGGCGGCCGGAAGTTCAGCGCCACCGAGGTGGAGGTGCTGCTCGCGGGCCTCGCGGGCCTGGGCCCGCTGGCCGTGGCCGGCACACCGGACGACCGGCTCGGGGAGTACCCGTGCCTGGTCGTGACCGACCACGCGGACCGCACGATCGGCCTGACCGAAGTGGCCGCGTTCCTGCGCCGGCTGGGGCTCGCCGACCACAAGATCCCCCTCGAACTGGTCTCCGTGCGCGAGCTCCCCCTCTCCCCCGCCGGGAAGCTCGACCGCCAGGCACTCCATGGCCTGCTCGCCGACCTCGAGGCGGTGTCCGTTCCGGCCCGGCTCGGCGCGATCCCGCCGTACACGGTCGAGGAGGCGCTGGAACTCGTACGCGACTGCGTCGGCCGGGTGCTCGGGAGTGACGGCACGTCCGTCCCCTTCTCCCCCGAGGCCGACTTCCGTCAGCTCGGCCTCGACTCCCTCCACGCCGTACGGCTGCGGAATCTGCTGCGGGAGGAGACCGGGCTGCCGCTCCCGACCACGCTGGCTTTCGATTCCCCCACCCCGCGGGCCGTCGCACGCGTACTGGCCGAGCAGGAGGAGCCGTCCCGTGAAGAGCCGGGTCGGACCTCGGCGGACGGTGCCGACCCGGTGGCCATCATCGGCATGGCCTGCCGGCTGCCGTGCGGAGCCGGCTCCCCCGAGGCCCTGTGGGAGCTGCTCACCGACGGAACCGACGCCATGTCCCCCTTCCCCGAGGACCGCGGCTGGGACCTGGACCGGCTCTTCGACGAGGATCCCGACCGCCCGGGTACCACCTACGCGCGCGAAGGCGGCTTCCTGCACGACGCGGGCGACTTCGACGCGGGCTTCTTCGGCCTGTCCGACCAGGAGGCGATCGCGACCGATCCGCAGCAGCGACTGCTCCTGGAGACGGCCTGGGAGACCTTCGAGCGGGCGGGCATCGACCCGGAGTCCGTGCGGGGAACCCGTACGGGCGTGTTCGCGGGCGCGATGGACCGCGGCTACGGCGCCACCGCGTCCGCCACGCCCAGCACGTGGGAGAGCATGCTCGTCACCGGGACCGCCGGCAGCGCGATCTCGGGGCGCATCGCCTACACCTACGGGCTCGAAGGCCCGGCGATAACGGTCGACACCGCCTCCTCGTCCTCCCTCGTCGCCCTGCATCTGGCCTGCCGGTCCCTACGGTCGGGCGAGACCGACCTGGCGCTGGCCGGCGGCGTCACCGTCATGGCGACCCCGGCGCCCTTCGCGCACTTCTCCCGGCTGCGCGCGCTCTCCCCCGACTCCCGCTCCATGGCGTACGCCGACGCCGCGAACGGCTCCGCGTGGTCGGAGGGCGCGGGGCTGCTGCTGCTGGAGCGGCTGAGCGACGCCCGGCGCAACGGACACCGCGTCCTGGCGCTCGTACGGGGCTCCGCCGTGAATCAGGACGGCGCTTCCAACGGGCTCACCGCACCGAGTGGGCCCGCACAGCAACGCGTCATCCGCCAGGCCCTGGCCGACGCCGGGCTGACGCCGCAGGACGTGGACGCCGTGGAAGGGCACGGCACCGGCACTCCCCTCGGCGACCCCATCGAGACCCAGGCCCTGCTGGCCACGTACGGCCAACAGCGGCCTGTGGCAAGGCCGTTGTGGCTTGGGTCGGTGAAGTCGAACATCGGGCACACGCAGGCCGCCGCCGGGGTCGTCGGGGTCATCAAGACGGTGCTCGCGCTGCGCCACGGCGTCCTGCCGCGGACGCTGCACGTGGACGCCCCCTCGGCCAAGGTGGACTGGTCCGCCGGTTCGGTACAGCTGCTGACCGAGGCCCGGCCCTGGCCACGGGAGAGCGGACTCACGCGCCGGGCGGGGGTGTCCTCGTTCGGGCTCACCGGGACCAACGCGCACGTGATCCTCCAAGAGGCGCCGGGCGGGGAAGGGGAAACGGACGGGGCGCCGGGCGAGATGCCGGAGGAGGCACGGAGCGCGTCCGGGGCGGATCGGGTCCCGGAGCCGGCCGATGACACGGCCGTGCCCTGGGTGCTGTCCGCCCGGAGCCGGACCGCGCTGCGCGCGCAGGCGCGACGCCTGGCCGAGCACGTGGCCGCCGACCCCGGTCTGCGCGCCCGGGATGTCGCGCATGCCCTGGCCACCACCCGTGCCCTGCACCGGCACCGGGCCGTCGTCACCGGATCCGACCGGGCTCAACTGCTTTCCGCGACAGCGGAGTTCGGGCGCGGTGAGCGGACCGTCGGCGTCACTCCGCACGACACCGCGCCGGGCGGGCTGGCCTTCGTCTTCCCCGGGCAGGGCAGCCAGCGCAACGGCATGGGGCGCGAGGCGGCCGAGGCGTTCCCCGTCTTCGGACAGGCACTGCGCGAGGTGTGCGCCACGCTGGATCCCCTGCTGGCGCGGCGCCTGACCTCGGTGATGTGGGCGGCTCCCGACTCCGAGGAGGCAGCCCTCCTCGACGACACCACCTACACGCAGCCCGCGCTGTTCGCCGTCCAGGTCGCCCTGTACCGGCTGTTCGAGTCCTGGGGCGTGGTCCCCGACCACCTGGTGGGCCACTCGGCAGGCGAGATCGCCGCCGCTCATGTGACGGGCGTGCTCTCTCTCCAGGACGCGTGCACCCTGGTGGCGGCCCGGGGCAGGCTGATGGGCACGCTGCCGCCCGGCGGCGCGATGGTGGCGGTACGCATCACGGAGGCCGAAGTGGCCCCGTGGCTGGCGGAGTTGACGGACACGGTGTCGATCGCGGCCGTCAACGGGCCGCACTCCCTCGTCCTCTCGGGCGTCGAAGCCCCGCTCATCGCGCTCACGGAGCAGCTCGCCGCCGCCGGCCACAAGACCCGGAGGATCGCGGTGCGCATGGCGGCCCACTCGCCGCTGATGGACCCCATACTGGAGGAGTTCCGCGCGGTCGTCCGTACCCTGTCCTACGCCGCGCCTGCCATTCCCCTCATCTCTACCGTCTCCGGACGCCTGTTGACCGGCGAGGAGGCGCGCGACCCGGACTACTGGGTGCGGCACATGCGGCAGTCCGTACGCTTCAAGGACGCGATCGGCCGACTCCGGGACGAGCGCGTCACCGGGTTCCTGGAGCTGGGCGCCGAGCCGACGCTCACACCGATGATCGACGAGTGTCTGGAGTCGGACGACCCGCAGCCCGGGGCCGCCATGGTGTCGAGTCTGCGCGCCGGAGTGCCGGAGCGGCACGCCCTGCTCACCGCGGTCGCCCGGGTGCACGCTCATGGCGTTCCCGTCGACTGGGACACGGTGCTTCCCGAGGCCCGGCCCGTTCCGCTGCCGACGTACGCGTTCCAGCGGCGGCGGTTCTGGCCGGCGTCGGCTCCGGTGGGCTCGGCTGCCGTCGGAGGCGTCGTGGCTGCCCTGGATGCTGCCGTGGGCGGGACGCCCGGCGATGAGGAGCCGCCGGGGCCGGCCGCCCGCCTGTCCGGCCTCGACGACGCCGAGCAGGACGCGCACGTACGGGCCCTGGTCCTCGCCGAGACCTCGGCCGTGCTCGGCGGCCGGCAGCCGCTCGGCGAGGAGGGCAACCACACGTTCAAGGAGATGGGCATCAACTCGGTGAACGCCGTCGAACTGCGCAACCGCCTCATCGCGGCCACGGACATGCGGCTTCCCGCCACGCTCGTCTACGACTACCCCACGCCGAACGCCGTCGTCCGTCTCGTACGCGAACGGCTCGCGCGGCCGACCGCCGCGGCGCGCGATGTGGCCTCTGTCGTGGCCGAGTTGGAGTTCCTGCTCACGACCGGTGCGGAGGTCTCGGAGGAGACGGTGGCACGGTTGAAGGCGGTGACGGCAGGGCGGGGCGCTGGTACAGCCGCCGGCCCCGGCGAGGATCTGGACCTGGCGTCCGGGGCTCTTGACCTGGCGTCGGCCAGTGACGAGGAACTGTTTCAGCTGATGGATGCGGAGAGCTGAGGGGCAGGGAGTTGGCGGGCGGGGAGTTGGTTCGGGCGGGTGCGGCTTCCTAGTCAACACTAGGCAATTTCATGCTATTTCGGGCCGTACGGTCCCACCATGGACTACCCTTCCGCGGCGGCGGTGCTGGCCGCCCGCCGTACCGCCGTATCATTCGTGGCCGCCGTATCGGCAGTGCCGGTCACCGCGCCCCACGCCTCGGCCGAGCCCCTCGCCGCGCCCGCCGGAGCGACCCGGCACGCGCCACAGGCATCGCTTGCCGCGCACGGCATTTTGTTCACCGACGCCACGGTGACCCAGCAGGAGGACGGCTCGTTCGGCGTGTCCTGGAAGGCGCCCGGTGTCGGTTCGGTCACCGTCTACGTCGGCGGAAGGGCCGTGGCCTACGGTGGCACCGAGGATGACGTCACCGTACGCGGACTGCCCGCCATCGACCGGCAGTGGTTCCGCCTCGTCCCCGACCAGGGCGACCCGCTCACCCTCGCCGACCGCTCGCTGCACCTGGAGGGCGCCGCCAACTTCCGCGACGCGGGCGGCCATCGCACCGCCGACGGCCGGTGGATGAAGATGGGCGTACTGTACCGCACCAACGACCTGCACGCGCTCGCCGACGCCGACCTGGCCAAGCTCCAGCGCCTGGGCATCCGTACGGACTTCGACCTGCGCACGCCGAGCGAGCGTGCCGAGACCCCGGACCGCGTGCCCGCGGGCGCGCGCTACGTCGCCGCCGATGTCCTCGGCGGGGACATCCAGAGCGAGTTGCCCGCCACTGCCGAGGCGTCCGGACAGATGATGGTCGAGTCCTACCAGCGGCTCGTCTCCAAACCCTCCGCGATCGAAGCCTGTCGTTCGCTGTTCCGCCACGCCAACGACCCCGGCTCCCACGCGCTGGCCTACCACTGCCAGGGCGGCAAGGACCGTACGGGCTGGGCCACCGCCGCCCTGCTCACGGCCCTGGGAGTGGACCGCGACACGGTCATGCGGGACTACTTGGCCACCAACAACTACCTCGCCGCGAGCAACGCCGCCACCCTCGCCAAGCAGACCCCCGAGATCGCCGCCCGTCTCAAGCCGATCCTGGACGCCAGGGCCGAGTACCTGAACGCGTCCTTCGACGAGGTCAAAGCCCGCTTCGGCACCTTCGACGCCTATCTGCGGGACGGGCTGGGCCTGAGCGAGCAGGATCTGGAGCAACTTCGGGAGGCACTGCTCACCGGCTGACCGGCTGGCTGACCGAGTGTCCGGCTGTCCGGCCTGCCGGCCTGCCGAGAAGTCCTGACAGTCTGCGGGGAAGAACGCCCCCTCCCGGCACGCCGCCGGCAGGGGGCGTCGTGTCCACCGCGCGGCGAACTGCCACCCGGACAGGGCGAGGCCGAGTGCTACGAGGTCTTCCCGTGCCGGGCTTCCGCCGCGGTGCAGCACTGTGCGCCGCCGAGCTGTTCGGCGGCGCACAGTGACGGTGGTCGAATCGGCCCGATGGTGTTCGGGAGTTACCGGTGCGGGCCGGTTCTTCGGGTCAGGACAGGCCGATTTCGTTGTCGAGGAGGTCGAAGACCTCTTCGTCGGAGGCGGACTCGAAGTCGAAGTCCTGGTCGGACCGGGAGTCGTCGCGCCCGGATGCCGCGGAGGTGTCCCGCAGGGCGTCCCATTTTGCCCTGAGGACTTCCATGCGGCCGGCTATCTGCTTGTGGATCTCCTCCGTGATCTCGAGTCCGCCGAAGGTCTCTGCCAGCCTTTCGAGTTCGCCGAGGAGTGCCTCCGGACCGGAGGACGGCTCGGGTGCGATCCGGGCATGAAGGTGGTCGACGAGTTCCGCCGGCGTCGGGAAGTCGAAGAGCAGAGTTGCCGGCAGGCGGATTCCGGTGAGGCCACTCAGGCGGTTGCGGAGTTCGACCGCGGTCAGAGAGTCGAAACCGAGGTCCAGGAAAGCGCGGTCCTGGTCGATTTCCGTGCCTCCGGCGTGCCCGAGCACCGCCACGACCTGGCCGCCTACGGCGTCCAGAACGACCTCGCGTCCCTCTGCCGCCGACAGGCCGGCCAGGCGCTGAGCGAAGGCGGCCGCGGCGTCGACAGCCTTCGCGACCGCCGCCGTGCGCCGGCCGGGGGTACGGATCAGGCCGCGCAGCAGCGGGGGGACGTCGCCCTGCTGACGTAGCGCCGCGAGGTCCAGGCGGACGGGGAGTGCCATGGGCTCGGTGGTTCCGAGCGCGGCGTCGAAGAGGGCCACGCCCTCCTCGGCGGACAG